>CALDIA010000158.1 GCA_937901455.1 uncultured Bacteroidales bacterium
GCCCTCGTGCGCGTGCGCACGCGCGGAACTTTTAAGCGGACACCAATAATTTTTATTATTTTTGCACGTTTAAAAAACGTTAAAATATGACATGTAACATCATCACCCTTGGATGTTCAAAAAATGTAGTGGATTCGGAAGTTATTGCGGCCCAGTTAGAGAAACAGGGGCATCGTGTCGTGTACGAGAGTGGCGAGAAGTCAGACATTGTGATCATCAACACTTGCGGTTTCATTGGTGATGCGCGCGAGGAATCCGTCAACGAGATATTGCTGCAGGTTGACCGCAAGCGGCGTCACCAAGTGAAGAGGATTTACGTGGTAGGATGCTTGGTCAAGCGCTTCAAGCCCGATCTGTTGGAATCGGTCCCGGAGGTAGATGGCTATTATGACTTCGGGGAATTGGCAGAGCTATTACGGGAGGATTCGTTTCAGTTGTTGCAGACTTCTGAGCGATTATTATCCACACCGAGGCACTATGCCTACCTTAAGATTTCAGAGGGTTGTGACCGGCAGTGTTCCTATTGTTCCATTCCTTTGATTCGTGGCAAGCAGGTGTCGAAGCCGATACCGTTATTGGTGGAGGAGATGCAGAAGCTGGCCGATCAGGGGGTCAGGGAGGTGATGTTGATTGCGCAGGACCTCACCTATTACGGCATTGATCTAACGGGCAAGCGTGAGTTGGCCTCACTGATGGAGTCTTTAGCGCAGGTGCGGGGCATTGAGTGGATACGCTTGCATTACGCCTACCCTTTGAACTTCCCCTTGGAGGTTTTGGATGTGATGACCGCTTTCCCGCAGTACTGCCGCTATATGGACATTCCCATCCAGCACATCAGTGATGACATTTTACGAAGTATGCGGCGTGGGGGCAGTTCCGAGTACATTAGCCAATTGATAGACACCTTCCGGGAGCGGGTGCCGGGCATTGCGCTGCGTACCACGTTGATTACCGGCTATCCTGGCGAGACCCACGAGCAGCACAAAGAGTTGGTAGCCTTCATACAGCGCGCCCGTTTCGAGCGGCTGGGCGCATTCACCTACTCGCAGGAGGAGGGCACCCCCGCCTTTGAGCTGGGCGACCCCGTCAAACGATCGGTCAAGACCAAGCGCTACAATGAAATCATGAAGCTCCAAGAGGAAATCTCTCTGGCTTTCAACAAGGAAAAGGTGGGCACTACTATGAAGGTCATGGTAGATGCCGAGGAGGAGGACTATTACGTGGGGCGCACGGAGTTCGACTCCCCGGATGTGGACAACTTAGTATTCATTAACAAAGACCGCAAGCTGCCTGTCGGGGAGTTTTGTCATGTGGAGATTACCGAGGCAGCACCGTACGATCTTTTCGGCACTGTCATCGCATGAAAGGCAGAGAAGGCAAACCGCATATCGGCATCTTTGGCCGACGTAACAATGGCAAAAGTTCGTTGATCAATGCTATTGTGGGGCAGGAGATTTCCATTGTGGATGCCCAGGCGGGCACCACTACAGACCCTGTCCGCAAAGCCATAGAAATATTCGGCATCGGACCCGCTATCATCATCGACACCGCTGGCATAGACGACGAAGGGGCTATTGGCCGCAAACGCATAGAGAAGAGTACAGAGGTACTCAAGCAGATCGACTTTGCTCTGCTGGTCATCACGCACTATACCTTTGGGGAGCCGGAACGGTGGCTGGCGGAACATTTTAAAACATTTGGTATTCCTTTCATGGTGGTCAACAACAAGTGCGATGAGGCTACGGGCAACCCGGCAGGGGTCCCTTTCCCAGTGTGGAATGTCAGTGCGCACACCCACGAGGGCATTGAGAACCTCATCGCAGAGATGGTCAAGCAAATGCCCGAGTCAGCCTACGTGTCGCGCTCACTGTTAGGCGATTTAATTTGTGGTGGCGACACGGTGGTGTTAGTCACACCGATAGACTCAGAGGCGCCTGAAGGGCGGTTGATATTGCCGCAGGTGCAGATGATTCGCGACATTTTGGACCATGACGCCTTGGCGGTGGTTTTGAAAGAGGGGCGATTGGCCCATTACCTTGACACGCACGAGCCCCCGAAATTAGTCATCACCGATAGTCAGATGTTCGAACGGGTGAGTCGCATAGTGCCGGAGGAAATTCCTATGACGGGCTTCAGCATTGTACTGGCGCACCACAAAGGCGATTTTGAGCACTATTTGGAGGGCACTCCGCATCTTGACCATCTGCACGACGGCGACAGGATTCTCATGCTGGAGTCGTGCACGCACCGCAACAGTTGTGAAGACATCGGGCGGCACAAGTTACCCGCTTGGATTCAGCGCTACACTGGCCGCACGCTTCATTTTGACTTCGTAGCGGGACTCAACGAGGTGCCTGACATCCAACCTTATGCCATGGTTATCCAATGCGGGGGATGTATGATCACGCGCAAGCAACTTATTAACAGACTGAAGCCAGCTGTGGACCAGCACATTCCAGTCAGCAACTATGGTATGGTAATTGCCTATTTGAATGGCATCTTCGAACGAGCCGTCAAACCATTCGTTCAACAGTCCACGGCCTCAACCCACGAATAGCTGATAGCTGACTGTCAAAACAATCCCAGTTCAATTTTGGCAGCATCCGACATCATCGACATCTCCCAAGGTGGGTCGAAGGTGATGTCCACCACCACTTTGTTTACGCCTGAAACCATTTGCACCCGTGTCTGCACCTCCAAGGGAAGCGACTCGGCCACGGGACAGTTGGGAGCGGTCAGGGTCATCAATATATATACATCGTTATTGGCGTTCACCTCCAGTTTGTAGATGAAGCCCAACTCCCAAATATTCACAGGAATTTCGGGATCATAAATATCTTGCAGAACTTGAATGATTTTTTCTCTCATTATAATCTATTGCAAAGCTTTTTCTTTTAACGACATGAAACCATCACCAAGGGTTTCAGAGGCATCGAGCACAGAGATGAAGGCTTTAGGGTCGATTTCATGCACAAAATGTATCAATACGGGCAACTGTTTTCTGGAAATGGAGGTGAAGATCACTTTTTTCTCATCATGGTTATACATACCTTCTCCATTCAGGTAAGTGCCACCTCGATCAAGCTCATCAAAGATGTGCTGGCGAATCTCCTCATATTGGTCGGAGATGATCAGCACCGCCTTGTTGGAAGAGAAGCCTGCAATTACCTTATCCATCACTATGCCGGTAACATAGATGATAAGCCAGGAGTAGAGTGGAATAGTCCAGTCTTTAAAAGCGGCCAGGGCAGCCAGTACGACGGTTGAGTCCACGATAATCAACAAAGTTCCTAATGGAATATGTTTAACATACTTTCCGATAATCATAGCGATGATGTCGGTGCCGCCGGAGGTTGCGCGGGTTTTGAAGATGAGGCCAAGGCCAAGGCCGACGAGCACACCGCCGCAGAGAGCGAGTATGAAGGTAGCCGAGGGATCGGGCACCATAGGATTGTCGGCCATAGCAATGAGCGGAGCATACCCGTAAATCTTTTCCCAAAGGGATATGAATGCGGGCAACGTGATAACGCCCACCAATGTCTTAACGCCGAATTTGGGCCCTAACCATAGGGTCCCAATCAGCAGCAATGGCAAGTCAAGGCAGATGCCCGACAGACCGATAGGGAAGTTGAAGAGGTGATGCAGGATGATGGCAATACCATACACACCGCCCGGTGCCAGTTTCAACGGGGAGATAAAGACCACAAATCCTATGGACATGATGAATGTACCTACCACAATCAGCAGATAGGTCTGGAGCGTCTGTTTCCAGTTCACATTCTTCAAGGAGATATTTTTTTCTGACATATTCATCTCAATCAGCTTACAGTTCTGTTCAACAATAGGGAGATATCCTTACGGGTTTGCAAAAGATCGCACATATAGCCAAGCAGTATTTCGGTATCCGCCTCTTCGATATCGGGTTGTTGAAGCTGTTTCTGTGCATCGGCAATGGCTTGTTCCACAACACGAAACTTCAAGTTAAGGAGCACATTCTGTACTTCTTGTTGGAGGGTAATCACACTGTTGTGGGTAGAAGAGACAATCACCTCGTATTGTTCTTCCCAACGGGGGCTGATAGCAGGCACTTCGGTGGGTAGGTTCTTCATGACAAAGTCTTGCACTTCTTGGTCTTCGCTAACCAGCAGTGCGCGTTGTATAGCGGTTTGGTCGTTGAGCAGTTCGGCACTTAGCACGTAGCTGTCGAACACTTTGGCGAGCGCAGGCGACTGTAGTCTTATATTGTCGCGCAGCATTTCATCGCACACAAACTGGTCGATGCGAACGGGGATACGTTCCCCTTCGCTTTCCAGGTAGATCTCGTAGCATCCATACTGTAGAAGAAGCATTACAAGGTTTTTTTCAGACTCATAGAGTGGGTCGCTATGGGTTGTCTCCTGTTTGGGACTCGTCACGGTCAGTTGAGGAATGGGCGACTGGGGTATAGACACCGGAGTGGAGGTGCTTTGACTGCCTTGGCGTATATTGGACCACACGAGGCGTTTCAGCTCTGTATTAAGGGTTTCTTCCGGCAGGTCAAAGAGGCGGGCGCACTCTTTGACGTAAAAGGCTCTGACGATATTGTCTTGAATACCGGCAATGGATTTCAGCACATCTGACACCATAGCGGCGCGTTTCATCGGGTCGTTCCCGGCATCTTCTGACAGAATCTGTGCCTTGAAAAGCAGAAAGTCGGTGGTATTCTTTTCGAGGAATTCTTTCAGTTCGCTGTCACGATGTTTTTTGGCAAAGGAGTCGGGGTCGTCGCCATCCGGCAGGAGGCATACCTTCACATTCATGCCCTTGTTGAGCAGCAGGTCGATGCCACGCATAGAGGCTTTGATGCCGGCTCTATCGCCATCGTACAATACCGTGATGTTCTTGCTCTGGCGCGACAGTATGTGGATTTGTTCTTCTGTGAGGGACGTGCCTGAAGAGGCGACCACATTTTCGATGCCTGCCTCAAACATGGAGATTACATCGGTATAGCCCTCCACCAGATAGATATTGTCGGCGTTGCGGATAGCCTTTTTTGCCAAGTATATGTCGTACAGGGTCTCGCGCTTGTGGTAGATTTCATTCTCGGGCGAATTATAATACTTGGCTGTTTTCTCATCTTTTTTAAGCACTCGTCCGCCGAAGCCTATCACCTTGCCCATCACATTATGAATAGGGAAGATGACGCGTCCGCGGTAAAAATCGTACAGCTTGCCTGTGGACGATTTATGACACAAGCCCAGTTTCAGCAGAAAATCCTCCTGATAGCCTTGTTTCAATGCTTCCTTGGTAAAGGTGTCCCAAGCCTCGGGGCAATAACCGAGGTGGAACTGATCGATGGTGCTGTCCTTAAAGCCCCTCTCTTTGAGGTAGGTCATGCCCATCAATTGCCCCTCCTCTGTGTTGTGGAGTTGGTCCATGAAGAACTTTTCGGCGAAGACGTTCACGAGATATAGGCTCTCGCGCTCAGTGCGCTGTTCACGTTCTGTATCAGTCTCCTGCCGTTCGTATTCAATACTGATGCTATACTTTTTGGCGAGATATTCTAACGCTTCGGGATAAGAGATTTTCTCGTGTTCCATCAGAAAGTTGATGGCATTACCCTTGGCATCGCACACAAAGCACTTGTAGATGCCCAGCCGCGGGGTGACATGCATCGATGGGTTGCGGTCATCGTGAAAAGGGCATATGCCCACGAAGCCACTGCCTTGTCTTTTGAGGGATACAAAGTCACCGACCACCTCCTCAATACGCATTGCGGAGTGTATTTCGTCGATTGTTCGCTGGGATATCTTCGCCATGTGCTATTTATTATCCACCTTAAACTGCTTGAAGATTTTTTTATTACCCATCACCTCCACGGCCTTTTGGAAAGTGTCGTCTGTTTCCAGGAAGATGCGATAGGCCTCACCATAGCCATAGAGTCCGCGGGCAATTTCAAAGCGGAGATAATCTTTGATAAACTCACTGGAATGTGTTGCATTGCGCAGGCGCATAGCCTCCCCGTAATATTTTTGTACATAGCCTTGGAACATGGTGTCAATGCGTTGTAAATTCACATTTGGGGAGGTGAACATTGAATCCAGTTCTGCCTTTTTGGATTTTAGGAATGCCTCTGCGTAATTAGAAAAAGTAAAGGACGCGC
This sequence comes from uncultured Bacteroidales bacterium, assembly GCA_937901455.1. Lineage (GTDB taxonomy): Bacteria > Bacteroidota > Bacteroidia > Bacteroidales > WCHB1-69 > F23-D06. Next base: position 6,143 of record CALDIA010000158.1, read on the forward strand.
TGTCTTTCACGCCTTCCTGTCGGGCAAAATCCATGAATTGAGCATATTGCACATCCGTGATGACGAAGTTTTGTTCAAAATCTTCAAAGGTGGGGTATTGTTTTTTGAGAGCCTCGCGGTTGGTTTCAAGATAGTCAGCGGTATAGCTGCCGAAGATGCCTTTGCGAACGATTTCGTTATAGAGTGTGGAGTAGCGTGTCGTGTCGAGGGGTACGAAGATGTCGGGCATGATACCGCCACCGCCATAGACCACGCGCCCACGGGGCGTTTTGTACTTGAGAGAGTCGGGAAACTTGATGCTGTCGGCGGTATAGAGCTCGCCATGATTGGCACGTTGCTGAATGTCTCTGAAGTAAGCATCGAGACCATCCTCATAAGGTTTCTGGATGCAGCGCCCTGTGGGGGTATAATAGTGCGAAATGGTGAGGCGCACTTGCGAACCGTCGGTCAGGGTAAGGGGTTTTTGGACCAGTCCTTTACCAAAAGTACGACGGCCGATGACCAGTCCACGATCCCAGTCCTGGATGCATCCCGAAGTGATTTCCGAAGCCGAAGCGGAGTTCTCATCCACCAGCACAATGAGTTTGCCGTCTTCAAAAAGGCCCTTCCTTCCGGAGTAGAACTTCTCGCCATTCTTACGGAAATTGTCGGTATATACAATCATGCGTTCGCCACTGATAAACTGGTCGCAGATTTCGAAGGCGGTATTGAGGTAGCCGCCGCCGTTGCCACGAAGGTCGAAGATAAGGTCTTTCATACCCTTCTCCTTCAGGGTAGTGAGTGCTTTGACCAGTTCTTGCGTGGAGGTGGCGGCAAAGCGTTCCAGCTTGATATAGCCAGTGGTTTCATCCACCATAAAAGATACGTTTATGCTATACATGGGGATAGCGCCACGGGTAATGGTAAAGTCTTGTATTTCCGGATTGCGGCCGCGGATAATGCCCACCTTTACCTTAGAGCCTTTCTTGCCACGAAGATGCTTGCGCACCCAATCGTTGGTGATTTTGTCGCCACAAGCCACGGTATCGTCCACACGCACTATCTTGTCACCGGCGAGGATGCCCACCTTCTCGGCGGGGCCGTCAATAATGACCTCCATGACGTTGATGGTATCTTTAATGAGTTGGAAAGTGACACCAATGCCGTCAAAGGAGCCTTGGAGTGGCTCATTCATGGCAGCCACATCCTTCTTGGCAATATAGGCTGTATGAGGGTCCAGTTCTTTGAGCATCTCCACCACTGCCTTGTCTACGAGGGGGTCAAAATCCACGGTGTCCACATACATGGAGTTGATAGAGTTCAGCAACTGGTCCATCTTCACTTTGTTGGGTTGATAGTTCTTATTAGGATTTTGCGCAGAGAGGGCGCATCCGAACATCAACATGGGTATCAGTAAGATAGATGTTTTCTTAAACATATTTTGAACCATTTAAAATGAGACGGCAAAGATAGTGAATTTCCAGAAAAGTTTAAAGGGTATATCAACCCACGATGCCAGAAATAATGATCACAATCAGGGCGGCGGGAGCAACATAGCGAAGGATAAAGTAATAGAGTTCAAAAGCTTTCACCTTGAGTGTTCCATGATTGGAGAGTTCGTCTTTGACCTCCACTTTAGGATAGAACCAACCGAGGAAGATGGTCATGAGCAGTGCGCCGATGGGCATCAGGTAGGAGGCGGTGATCAAGTCGAAGAGGTCGAAGATGGTGTATCCCACGATCTTAAAGTTTTGTAGCGGGCCGAAGGAGAGGGTGCAAAGGGCGCCGACCACAAAGACGACCGCGGTGCTGACAAGGGAGGCAGTAGAGCGTTTCCATTGGAGTTCTTCCACGGCGAAGGCCACGATGATTTCCAGCAGGGAGATGGTAGAGGTCAGGGCAGCGATACCGAGCAGAAGGAAGAAGAGAACGGCGAAGAGCGCACCGGCGGGCATATTGTTGAAGACGTTGGGGAGCACCACATAGACAAGCTCAGGCCCGCTGGCGGGATCCATGCCAAAAGCGAAAACGGCGGGGAAGATGACCACACCGGCGAGAATTGCCACTATGAGATCGCAAAGGGCAATCCAGATGCTGGTTTTGAAGAGCCGGTCCTCTTTGCGGATATAAGAGCCATAGGTAATCATGGCGCCCATGCCGATACTCAAGGAGAAAAACGACTGTCCAAGAGCGGAGAGCACACCTTTTCCAGTGAGTTTGCTAAAGTCGGGTTCAAAGAGAAAGCGCAAGCCCTCATGGGATCCGGATAGGGTCAATGAGCGCACGCACATCAGCAGAAGCAGCAGGAAAAGGATGGGCATCAATATCTTAGCCATATTCTCAATACCTTTTTGTACGCCCATAGTGATGACGGCTCCTGTAAGAATCAGGAAGAGCAGTTGATAGAAGAGGGGCCAGAAGGAGCCTTGTGTGAAGAAGGAGAACTCTTGGGCCACGGCTGCAGGATCCAGGCCGGAGAGTTTCCCGCCAGCGGCCATCACGATATAGTTGAGGGTCCATCCGGCTACCACGCTATAGAAAGCGTAAATCAGAAAAGCGGACACGATGCCGAAGATTCCGAGCAGCACCCAGCCTTTGCGCGGACCGGAAAGGGCGCGGTAGGCGCCTACCACATTGCGTTGCGAACGACGACCGATGATAAACTCTGTCATCATCAGCGGAATGCCAATCAACAAGACAAAAATTATGTAAACCAGCAGGAAGGCGCCGCCACCATTCTGTCCTAACATGTAGGGAAAACGCCAGATGTTGCCGAGGCCGACAGCGCCTCCGGCAGCCGCCAGAATAGCTCCAATGTTGGAAGTAAAGCCTCTGTGTGTAGGATTTGTGGACATAAAAGAGTAACTTTAACAATAACTTTAATAAGAGTTGCTGTAGATAGATATAGGATTTTGGGTGCGGAAACGAGGTGGCAAATGTACACAAATTTCGCACATCGCCAACCCAATAGCAATATTGAAATTGAATAATTCCGGAAAAGAGGCATCACTTGGGGTTCATACAATGGCGGCCACAAAATAATAGGCCATCAGACCCACGCACACCAGTTTCATCACGGTGCCAGTCATGAGCCCCACAAAGGAGCCGGCTCCCGCTTTTATAGCTTTGCCTATTGACATGTTTTTTTCCGTAGCGTGGGCCAGCACCTCGCCAGCCACAGCACCTATGAAAGGGCCCAGTACGATGCCCCATGGCCCGAAGAAGAGCCCCGCCACGAGTCCGAGGGTACTACCCCACACGCCTGACTTGGAGCCACCCATCACTTTGGTACCCCAAACGGGCACCACTGCATCGAGCACTTGCACTATGATGGTCACAACGCCCCACACAATCAAAAAGCGCCAGCTGAACTGGACCTTATGGGTAGCTTGAAGCAGCCACAGGGCGGCATAGGCCACGGGCACACCTGGCAAAACAGGCAAGATACAACCTACCAAGCCTGTCAGCAGACAGAGGGAACCAATGACAATAAGGAGTATATCCATTGCAGCGGCAAAGATATATATTTTTGCTGATTGGTGAAAGCTTGTGACAAATATTTCCCTTATGGTTCGTTTGAGGGGTATTCGTCTCGCACACATCGGACAGAGAAACCTGACGATGGAAAGTCGTGATGCGTCCAATAGGTATGAGGACTGCCATGCGTCCAGCCAAAGCAGACATTTTCGGTAGCGCACCAAAAGATGGTGCTATATCCAAGGGCCAGGACGGTACCATTATAGCAATAGCCGGCAGGGTAGCCGGAAAAGCCAGTGGCATTATTGCTGGCTATATCGTAGCCTGAACAGCAGGAGCAACTATTATCTGATGGTGCCATCCATCCGACAGTGTCACACAACGCTTTTGCGATATAATCATAGTTGCCATTGCACCGATACTTGCTCCGGCTACTCACATATTCTGCCAGGAGCACAAACTCCATTTGGCTGGGCACATGCCATCCCGCAGGGCAGATACCCTGCACATCAGAAGGAACAATATTAGAATAGTAATCCCCATGCATTGCTGCTGGCCTATTATACAAATACCCATACAAAAGCACATCTATGGTATCTTGATTAGGTGCATAACGGTATGGTATGCTGGAACTACCTATGGTGTGAGGGGCTTAAAAGATACTATCGCCATTCTCGTATCTTGTCACGCGCAGGTTTTCGCGCATCCAGCACTGGTCACCAATGTGCACCGTGTTATAGACATTGCCGTCGATGTCGGTCATCGTGGCCGCGCCCGGACAGGGACTCCCGTCCTGTATGAACACCAACTCCACCAACTCGTCCGACACCCGCATCTGCACAATGCCCGTTTCTGCCACGGAAACCTCCATCTGCGCACTGCCGGCAAACGGGTTGGAAAACACCGTGATGCCCCCTGCTTGGTCTTGGTTCTCCACTCCCGTGCCCACATTAAGCGTCAGCACCGTGTCGGGCCAGTACATCGTCTCCGTCCAATGACGCGTCAGATTCTCCACCACTATGCTGTCGGACCGCACATACTGACCAACCGCATCGCGACCCGTAAAGGTCAGCACTACCCCGCCCTGGGAAAATCCCAAGATGCACGCCGAGGCTACGACTATCAATAAGAGTAATCTTTTCCTTTTACTTGAACTTCTAAATTTAACTATACCTTGATGGCCTGGAGGGCGGCGACGGGGATTTAGCGGTTAGGCTTTGACCGTTAGTTTTTCACCACTCTCCAGGTGTCGCGCTGACCATCAGCGGAAAGATAGAGCAGGTAGGTGCCGGCAGGGTATGGGGACAAGTCAACAAGGAGCATCCCTGCGGAGAAATTGCCGTCAAAAACCTTATTGCCTGACATATTGTAGAGTTGGAAGAAGCCCTGCTTAACATCCTGACTGAATTGCAAAGTCACCTGCCCCTTGGTATGGTTGGGGTAGATTTTAACCGTAAGGTTTTCTCCCAACGCTTCTTCATACATAGTGGAGCGCACTTCGCTGACAGCAGTTTGAGCATCCGAGTGTGCGACAACCTCTGCTTTTAGTTCCAAAGTCTTGCGAGCCGTCCGGTTACCTGCATCATCATATTCAAAAGTACGGGGAAGAGCATTTTGGGCCTGCGCCACGGCAAAGCCCATCACCAGCATTACTAAAAGGGGAAAGAATCGCTTCATAACATATATTGTTTAATGGATTACAGAGCGCAAAGATATAAAAATCTTATTACATTTAGAAATTCAGGTGTGAAAAATGTGTAAGAATGCAAAATAATGGCTACAATCGTCTTAAAAACTGTATTTTTCGTTTTATATGAATGTTTTTTATGTACTTTTGCAGCCATCTAAAACATATCAAACCTATGAGCAATCGAGCACGCTTTCATGAGATTGGAGAAAAGCTTTACACCTCTGTAAAAGAATACCTTGCCCATCATTTGGACTATCCAACCGATGTGGTATTAGGAATTTGTTGGGACACTCAAGACATTGTTATTGACAGTCCATCGAAGATAGATGCCGCTTACGAGCAGTTCAGTTTGGGGGAATTCATCGGCATTAACGAGCAGGGATATTTCGAACCTCGTTTGTTATAAGCGTGATGAAACGGTTTCTATTCACCTTCCTGGCCTTTGTCATAATTGTGATGACCTTTGGTGGCTTCACTGCCCCACCTACGTACAAATCGCGGGCGGTGCAGGCCATGTCGAAGATGACCTTGGAAGAGAGGATTGCCCAACTGATGATCATCCGCATCAGTTCGACGGAGACGGAAGCATATAATCTTGCCAAAATTGCGGAAATAGAGAAGTATCAGGTGGGTGGTGTCTGCTTTTTCAAAGGTGGTCCGGTACGAGAGGCCATCCTTACCAACCGTATCCAGGCGGTGAGCAAGGTACCCTTGTTCATTTCCATCGATGGTGAGTGGGGGCCGGCCATGCGCTTAGACAGTTGTGTGGCCTTTCCACGGCAGATGACGCTGGGAGCGCTGTCACCGAGACACGACACCCTCATCTATCAGATGGGGCAAGAGGTTGCAGCTCAGTGCAAAGCCATCGGCATCAACCTCAATTATGCCCCTGTGGTGGACATCAACAATAACGCCAAAAACCCTGTCATCAACAGTCGCTCCTTTGGCGAAAACCGGTATAGGGTCACTACCAAAGGCTCCCTATATTTGCGCGGCATGCAAGATGAAGGCCTCATAGCCTGCCTGAAACACTTCCCGGGCCATGGCGACACCGAAACCGACTCCCATCTCGGCTTGCCCGTCATCAAAAAGAGTCGTATTGAGTTAGATGAATTGGAATTATACCCTTACCGACATCTATTGGTTGACAATCCCGACATAATTATGGTGGCACACCTCAACATTCCATCTTTGGACCCTACGCCCAACTCGGCATCTTCTCTCTCTTACCCCATCATTTCCGACCTTCTCAAAAAAGAGTATGGTTACACTGGGCTCATCATTACCGATGGTTTGGAGATGCAAGGGGTGCAGAAGCAAAAGAGATACGTAGGCGATATTGAGATACGGGCTCTGCTCGCCGGCGCCGACCTGCTGTTACTACCCGAGGAGACCGGTGCAGTCATTAAAGCCATCAAAAATGCCGTGGAAAATGGCACCATTCCCGAAGAACTTATCAACGAACGATGCCTGCGTGTATTGGAATTCAAGGCATCGAAAGGACTCCTGCACAAACAGTTGCCGCTTGACATATCCAAAATCAAGGCGGCCATGAACAAGGCGTCAGCCCAAGCCGTCAACGATCAGATTGAACGCTACGCCATCACCACCCTGAAGAATGACAAGATGATGCCTTTGCGCGACACCACATCCGTCATGTTTGTGTGTGTGGGGCGTGAAGAGCTCCGTGCTGAATACCAGCATGTGCTGGCAGCGTACAACATTCCCACCTATTTTACCGCCAAGGCACCCACGGCCAAAGAAATAGAGACCGTTAAAGAGGCCATGCGCCAACACCAGAAAGTCATAGTCGCATACGGTGGCTCCAACCAATTGGCCAGCAAAAACTATGGGGTGGAGGCAAAAGCCGTCAGTTTCATCCAAGAGCTTGCCGCCAACAAAGAGGTAGTTCTCATCCACTTAGGCAACCCTTACGCGCTCAATAGTTTTCACAATCTCAATGCTTGCAAAGCCATTCTGGTGGCCTATCAGTTCACGCCCAACACCTTGCGTTGCGCTTTGGAAATTTGCTTTGGCCGAATGAATAGCGAAGGCATGTTGCCCGTCAGCATCAACAACTATCCTGCCGGCACTGGGTTTACGAATCGTAGATTTTATGACTTCAACATTTCCATGCTGCCCGACACGTTGACTTACAGATTGGACGATCTTTTGCAGAAAGGCATCACCGACAAGGTGTACCCGGGCTGTGTGGTCTTCGCCATGCAGGGAGATAACATCATTTATCACAAAGCCTTTGGTCACTTCACCTACGACGCACAGGACAAGGTCTCTTTGGAGACAATGTTCGATGTGGCGTCAGTTACCAAGACGGCGGCCACCACCATTGCGGTCATGAAGCTTTACGATGAGGGGCGTTTTGCGCTCACCGACTCCATAGGGCGGTATCTGCCCTACCTGCGCGGCACCAACAAGGCAAACATCACCATTGCTGAATTGCTCACCCACACTTCAGGACTGACAGCTTTCATTCCCTTCTACACCAAGATACAAGGCAATGAGCACTACTTGCGAAGATATCGCTCTGCCAACTTCAACATCCAGGTGGCCGACCGATTGTTCCTCCGCAACGACTACCCTGACACCATGCGGTACACCATTGCGCACAGTGCCTTGAAAGCCAAGAAATATGAGTACAGCGATCTCAACTTCTTGTTATTAAAAGATATGGTGGAACAAATCAGCGGGCAATCCATTGAGGTTTTCTTGAACGAGCACTTTTATGGGTCCATGGGGTTGAAACGCACCGCTTTCAATCCTTTGTCGCATGGTTTCAAGAAGCAGGACATTGCGCCCACCGAGATGGACAAGACATTCCGCAAGCAGGTAGTGCAGGGCTATGTGCACGACCAGACTTCCGCGCTCTTCTATGGCAATGCCGGCAATGCCGGTCTGTTCACCACCGCCGCAGAATTGGGGAGCATCTACAAGATGATCTTTGACGGTGGTGTGTATCAGGGGCGACGTTATCTCACCGAAGAGACCGTCAATCTGTTCACCCATTTGTACAAGATGCACGGTTGCATGGAGCGTGGGTTGGGATTCCACACGCCCAAGGCAGGCGGCACCTCCAGCATTGTACCCGCAAAAGCCGGCAAGAACATCTTCGGGCACCAGGGTTTCACTGGTACGGTGGTGTGGTGCGACCCCGACAATGGTCTCCTCTACGTGTTCCTCTCCAACAGAGTGTACCCCGACTGCTATCCCAACAAATTGTCACAAAGCAGAATCCGCCTCAAAGCACATGAGTTGCTTTACGAAGGCATCCAATAATAGAAAGATAGAGAACATGACATCAAATCCAACCCTATTACATATAGAAACAGCCACTGAGGTTTGTTCCGTTGCGCTCTCGCAAGGGGCTTCCCTTCTGGGCGTAGAAGAGAGTTCCGATGGGCACTCCCACTCCAAGAACTTGTTACCGTACATCGATCTTTTATTGCATAAGACTGGTTTGGCAATGGAAGCCATTGACGGCATTGTCGTCAGCATCGGGCCAGGCTCGTACACGGGTCTGCGCATTGGCACCTCCACTGCCAAGGGCATTGCCTATTCACTGGGCAAGCCTGTGATAACGGTCAGCACATTGGAGAGCATTGCCTATGGGGCGGCGGCCGGCTGGACCACTGACGGATTGCCGGCGCCACACTATGTGCCCATGATTGACGCACGCCGCATGGAGGTCTTCGCCGCTCACTACGATGCACAACTACAACAGATTGAGGCTCCTCATCCCGTCATTGTGGGAAGCGACTCCTTCAGCGCCCTCCTAAACGAACACCGTGTGGTCTTCTGCGGCAACGGAATGCCCAAATGCAAGGCATTGCTAACTGCGCACCCCAACGCCCTATTCTCAGAGCAACCGCTATCGGCAACCTCCTTGCTGACTCCCGCCCTGAAAAAGTGGGAGCTCCGTGACTTTGCCGACACTGCCTATTTTGAACCATTCTACCTGAAAGAATACATCGCCGCCAAACCGGTCGTGAAAGGCCTACACCCCAAAACATAGCTATGGAAGAGCCAACCATCACCATACAGGAGCCCATTAATCAGAAAAAAAAGCTGAACATCATCGCCATTGCCGACAACTCAGAATATGGCAAGGCGGCCGTTTGCCATGGCGCCATGCTTGCCGCTGTCTTCAACGGTTCCCTGACGATTGTCTCCAAGTTTGGATTCTCCTTCGAAGACCGCCACCCCAAAACCCACTCGGAAATATGGCTGCAATATGTACAGGAGGTTGTGGACCATAACATAGAGACGATTGTCCTACCGCACTACTACTTCCCCGAAACGCTCTACCTATACGCGGAGGAGACCAACACCATCATGTTCGTCATCGGGGTGGACAAGTCAAAAACGGAGGGTTTCTTCAATCTCCGGAGAGCGCTTCGCTTTATCAAGGGCTCACGGCTACCCGTAATGACCGTGGGCAGGCGTTTACCCGACAAGGATATCTACCAGCATGTTATTCTACCATTGGACATTGATCGGCAAGCCAAGGAAAAGGCCTTGTGGGCGGGCTATTTCAGCCGATTCTATCATGCCACCATCCACATCCTGACCAACCAATACAGTGATGCGGGGCTGAAACGACAGGTTGGTGACAATATCGCCTTTGTGGAGAAACTTTACAAGAATCTGGAGGTGCAATACGTGCTGGAGCGTGCCCACACGCGGCAGGATATCGACCGATACTCCATAGAATACGCCCCCACGGTCGGAGCATCGCTCACCGTCATCATGATGACCAAGTTCTCAACCTTGGGAGATTTGCTGACCGGAAAACACGAAAAGCACATCATCGGCAATCCCCAGTCGCTCCCAGTCTTGTGCATCAACCAGCGCGATGACCTGTATGTGCTGTGCACGTGATTTTATTTAGTTGTGTTATTGTTACAGGCGGCACCTTGGCACATGACTTCCTTAGCATTCTTTTTTTTCACAAAAGAGTGTTTAAAAAAGGTTCGTTCTAACCTGATTTGTAGGTACAGAATGGCTATCTTTGCGCTTTATCCATAAAAATATGTATAGATGTATAAGATAGCAATCATAGCAGGTGGCGACTCCGGAGAATATGAGGTATCGTTGCGAACGGCCGACAACATCTTCCAGATGGTGGACAAGCAGTTGTTCGAGCCCTACCTTATCCATTTCAGAGGGGTTGAGTGGACTTGGAAAAGAGAAGACGGTGCCATTGTTCCAGTTGACAAGAACGATTTCTCCTTGACAGTAGATGGGAAAAAGATCTGTTTTGACGTGGCCTTCATTGCCATACACGGAACGCCTGGCGAGAATGGCAAGCTACAGAGTTACTTTGAGATGATTGGCATGCCATACACAGGTTGTAGCAGTTTCAGTTCGGCGCTCACCTTCAACAAATACTTCTGCAACCTGGCCGTTGCCAAGGTGGGAGTACCCATTGCACCATCGCTGCATTTTTACCGCAATGATGCTATTGACTATGGGCAAATCGCGCAGGTGTGCGGCTATCCCTGTTTCGTAAAGGCCTGCAACTCGGGTTCAAGTGTGGGGGTTACGAAGGTGCACCATGCCGAAGAGGTGGCTGCCGCCTTTGCCGAAGCTTTCAAATACGACAATCAACTGATGGTGGAGAAATTCATTCGCGGACGGGAGATGACTTGCGGCGTGACTTCCGTTTATGGCAAGGTGCAGACACTTGCCGTCACCGAGGTGGTCGCCTCCAACGAATTCTATGACTATGATGCCAAATACTCGGCGGTGGGGCACAAATTGCTGACACCCGCAGACATTCCTGCGGAAGAACAACATCTGCTGGAGAATTATGCTGAAAGCATCTTCCATCACCTTGATTGCAAAGGGGTGGTCCGTTGCGACTTTATTATCTCAGAGGAGGACAGGATCCCCTATTTTTTGGAAATAAACACTATCCCCGGCCAAACCGCCCTGAGTATCATCCCCGAGCAAGTTAGATATAACAGCCTCAACCTAAGCGAGTTTTACACTAAATTAATCATGGAGGCTTTTCAAGAGTCATAACATCCTTTTTTACACATTATGCAGAAAAAAACACATCCGATTATTGTCACCGCCATCTTTTTCATGGGTTGTCTTGGCCTCATTCCGCAGGGCAAGGCGCAATACAACGAGCAGGACATTCGGGCATATATCAGCCAATATCAGAACATTGCCATTGCCAAGATGCAGGAGCATCGCATTCCCGCCAGCATTACCATGGCGCAGGGCATCTTGGAGAGTGCTTGTGGCATGAGCCGCCTGGCAACAGAAGGCAACAACCATTTCGGCATCAAATGCCATGAAAACTGGGATGGCGACACTATCCTCATTGACGATGATGAACTGCAAGAATGCTTTCGCAAATATGAGAATGCCGAGGCATCCTACAACGACCACTCTCTGTTCCTTAAAAACCGGAAGCGCTATGCAAACCTCTTCGAGTTGGACATCATGGATTACGAGTCGTGGGCCAGAACACTCAAGGCCGATGGCTATGCCACCAACCCCAAATATCCTGACATTCTGATCAGTCTGATAGAGCGTTTCCAATTGGCACGGCTCGACACGCTGAGCATGTCCGGAGATGGAACAGTGGTGGTTTCCAATGGTGATGATAACATCAACAATAACATGAACGATGGGGAGCAGAAGGCGGAGGAGACTGAACACGTGTTCGTGCCAGTGGCAACAACTTCTGCCAAGGTATTCACCGCCGTAGGCAACGATTACCCCTCTGGAAGCAGTCCGTTTACCTACCGCAAGGTATTTGAGAACAACAAGACATATTTTGTAATTGCCAAAAAGAACGATACTTACGAAAGCATAGCCGGTGACGTTCAGGTATCGGCAGACAATATCCGTACTTTCAACGATGCGGACGCGAAGATGCAACCTATTGAGAATGAGATTGTGTACATAGAGGCCAAGGCGAAGAACAATCCTACCAAGATTCACATCGTAGTGGCCGGCGAAACACTCCGCTACATCTCTCAGCGATATGGTGTTCAGCTCCAATACATTTTCAAATACAATAATTTGAACGAAAAATCGATTATTCACCCTGGGGATCAGATTTTATTAAGACACTAACATATCAAACATGAAAAAGATACTAACCCTTACCGCGTTCGTGTCCATTTTGGCCGTCGGATTTTCACAATACACTATGGAAGACCGCATCTACGACTATATAGATGAATATAAGAACATGGCCATGCAGGAAATGGAGTTGTACAAGGTGCCTGCCAGCATCACATTGGCGCAGGCCATTTATGCTTCCAAAGCAGGCTCGAACCGTCAGGCTATGGAGGCCAACAACCATTTTGGCATTATGTGCCATACTAATGAGTGGAAAGGCGAAACCTTTTACGAGACGGACAACCACAGTAGCGACTATTGTTTCCGCAAGTATGCCACGGTGGAGGAGTCGTATCGCGACCACTCCTTGTTCTTGTCTCAGCGCAGCCGCTATGTAAAGTTGTTCTACTACCCCATCACTGACTACAAGTCATGGGCATACGGCTTGAAGGAGGCCGGTTATTCCGGCAATCCACGTTACGCAGACACGTTGATTTCGATAATTGAAAAATACTATTTAATGCACTATGACCGCAAGGTGGCACAGAAGTTGGGCGATACGGCAGCCTTGCAGAAGGTGGAGGCGCCTGCTCCTAAGATGGTGACCGAGTCACCGAAGTCGGAGCCAGCTGCGAAGGCAGAACCTGTTGCGGAGCAGCCCAAGCCGAAGAGCGAGCCAGTAACCACAACTCAACCGGTGACGCCTCCCACGCCTTCCCCTACCCCTCAGCCAAAACCAGAACCTGCCGCCACACCCCCTACTGTCAGCCAACCCACTAACGCAACAGCCGTTCCCTCTGCCGCGGTGGTGGATGGGAAAAATGTCTTCATCCTCGACCCCTATTCCGTACCTTACAAACAAGCCTACTACCCATACACCAGCCGACCGGTATATGAGAACAACAAGACCCGCTTCATCATCGCCAAACATGGAGACACCTATAAGAAACTGGCCGCCTCCATGCAGATGTCGGAAAAGAACCTCCGAGCTTACAATGATGTGTACGATGAATCAGAACCCATTGAAGACGAGGTCATCTATTTGGAGATGAAGAGCACCAAGTCGGCTGTAGAGTATCATACTTTGTCGGCAGGCGACACCTATCGCTATATCGCCCAAAAGTACGGCATACAGTTGAAGATCATCATCAAACGCAACAGTGGCGCCATCAGCTCTTACAATATTGGCGACAAAATCTGCATAGGCTGCAAATAAACCCCTGAACCCATGCCAGACGGATTCTACAAGTTCAACCCCAAGACATTATCGTTTGAGAAGGTGAAGATGAATGTCCGATACCTCCTCAAGCGTATGGTGTGGGTTGTGCTCAGCGGTCTGGCCTTTGCCCTGCTGTTTATATGGATTGCCTTCTATGTAATTGACTCACCCAAGGAAAAACTCTTGGAAAAGGAGAACAATGAACTGAAGGCGGAGGTTGAAGAGCTTAGCAATCGCTTGGACCTGATTTCCAAAGTATTGTTAGACATTGAGGACCGCGATGACAATGTGTACAGAACAATCTTGGAGGCAGACCCCTTGCCGGCTTCCGAACGTTACCCCTTGATTGCAGAGCGTTCACACGAGGATAGCTTGTCGAGGTCGGAAGCCAGTGCCCTACTAAAGGAAGCTAACAAAAAAGCCGACAAGCTAATGGTCAGATTGGCAGCACAGACAAAGTCTTTGGACGAGTTGGAACAGCTTGCCGACAAAAAATCAGATATGCTCTCCTGCATTCCGGCCATTCGTCCGCTGAAGAACATGTACACGGTCACTTCGGGTTTTGGCCGTCGTTACCATCCTGTTTTGAAGACATTGCGTTCGCATACGGGCATAGACATTGCGGCTCCGAAGGGCACGCCCATCTATGCCACTGCCGATGGGGTGGTTTCTGGCGAGAATCCTGGCAGCGGCTATGGCATCTGCGTGGTAATCAGCCACGGCTACTCCTACAAGACACTCTATGCCCACATGTCCAAAAAGGTAGTCAAACCAGGTCAGAAGGTCAAGCGAGGGCAGCTCCTCGGCTATGTGGGAAGCACGGGCATGTCAACGGGCTCGCACCTGCACTATGAGGTCATCAAAGGCGACCAACGCGTGAATCCCGTCTATTATTTCTACAACGATATCACCCCAGAGGAGTACAATGCCATATTGGAGTCTTCCAAGAAGGTGAACCAATCGCTTTCATAATCATGCGCAAATTTCTATTCCTTATCATTAGCATCCTCTTGCTTATCAGTGCTTCATGTTCTCAAAAGGGTCGAAATGATGACAAGATGATTTTCCACTATAACGAGTCTGGAGGCATCCAGACCCTTGACCCGGCATTCTCGTCAGGCCAAGCCGTGATCTGGGCATGTAACCAGTTGTATAATGGGTTGGTGAACTTGGACGACTCCATGCAGATTGTGCCTGCCATTGCAAAAAGTTGGACGATTTCTGATGACGGCACTGTCTATACTTTCTTCTTACGGCAGGATGTGTGCTTCCATAACACTGACTTTTTCCCATTTGAAGAAAAGCGGTATGTTAAGGCATCCGACTTTGTGTACAGTTTTAGCCGAATATTGGATGGAAGTGTAGCCTCACCGGGGGCGTGGGTTTTCCAAAAGGTCAAGCGCAAAGCCGATGGCACCCCCTGTTTTGAGGCGGTCAATGACTCCACCTTCCGCATCATCTTATCAGAGCCATTCCCTCCTTTTTTGGGTATTCTGACAATGAAATATTGCTCGGTAGTGCCTAAAGAAGTAGTGGAGCATTTCGGCAAAGACTTCCGCAACCACCCTGTGGGCACGGGTCCCTTTAAATTCCAACTTTGGCAGGAAGGGGTCAAGCTGGTGTTACGCAAAAATCCCGACTATTTTGAACGTGACGAGCAAGGAGCCCCTCTTCCCTATTTAGATGCCATTGCGGTATCCTTCATTGTGGACAAACAGTCGGTCTTCATGGAGTTCATGAAGGGTAACATCGACTTTATGTCGGGCGTGGAGGCCTGTTATAAAGATGCTTTACTGACCAAAGAGGGGAATTTGAGTCCTGAATACAAGGAGCAGATCACCTTATTGACTGGTCCCTATCTGAACACAGAATATTTAGGGTTCATGTTAAAAGACAAGGGTGATGGCAATCCGCTGTTGAACAAGAAAGTGCGTCAAGCTATCAATTACGGATTCGACCGTGAGAAAATGATGAAGTTCTTGCGCAACAACATGGGATATGCGGGCACATCAGGCTTCATCCCACGCGGCATGGAATCGTTTGATGCCGAGCGGGTAAAGGGATATGACTACGACCCTGCGAAGGCTGCGGCCTTGTTAGCTGAAGCTGGCTATCCAGGTGGCAAAGGGCTGCCGCCCATCAGCGTGGCGGTATCAGCCGACTACTCCGACCTTTGCCAATACATTCAACACGAATTGTCTCAGATAGGCATCGACCTCCGCTTGGATGTCACGCAGGGAGCCCAACAACGCGAGATGATGCGCAATTACCAACTACCCTTCTTCCGCGGTTCCTGGATTTGCGACTATCCAGATGCGGAGAACTACCTGGCACTTTTCTACTCCAAAAACCTGCAACCACAAGGTTCCAACTACACCCACTATATCAACCCGGCATTTGACCGGCTTTATGAGACCTCGCAACGATGCATTGACGCGGCTAAACGCAACGAGTACTATGTGCGCATGGACTCCCTGCTGATGGCTGATGCCCCAGTGGTGGTACTCTACTACGACAAAGTGGTGCGATTCACCCGCAAGGGAGTCGTCGGCCTCGGCATCAACCCGATCAATATGCTGGATTTACGAAGGGTGAAGATAAAAAAAGAACCGCGACAATAGTTGGCCGTAGTGGGAGAGATAAGATATGATTCGCAGCATTAGGATACGTCACGTATTAGTGTCCCCACTGTACATTCTCTTTTAGCACGGTAGGCGGATCGCCACCGATGATCTGGTGAGCACCCGTGAAGGCGGTGCGCAACCATGTACCGGCAGCCACCACCGTGTTGTCGGGCACAATCGCACCTTTGAGTAGTACGCTTTTGCAGCCTATCCATACGTGAGTACCCAACACTATAGGTTTGTCGGGATTAAGGCGGTTGCCTTCCATGTCAAGAATTGGATGTTCATCGGTGTCCATCACGAGCACACCCCAGGCAATCAGGCAATCGTTGCCGAAGATAATCTCCTTGGCGCAGACGACTGTACTTTCAGCCGTCATGTTGAAATGGTCGCCAAACTCCACATGGCCTCGCACAGAGATCTTGGATCCGTGTCCTATACCAGCAACACCTCTGAAAGTGACGGTTCCGCTCACCTGCCAAATGGTACGGGAACGTTTTCGGTCGTAGTGGCCCACATCGCCAAATCCGATCTTCACCATGGCTGGCTGTACAGATGCTGGCAACACCACTCTCCCATGCAACTCACGCAGACAGGTGCGGTGCGACACAAAGACAGGCAGTTTCACAGCTGTCTTCAATGGAAAATAGTGTAGGTTGAAGCGCAGGGTCTTCGGTATGGAGAGAAGGACATTGAAAAAGTCAAAGGCAGTCATGGCTAAACATTATTAAATTAAACACTCCACAATTTCACTGGTTGGGTACGGCAGAACGCCACAGAATAAAATTTACATTGGGGTATTCCTTCATTTGCTTCATGTCGCCCCAACTTTCATCGAGCACGTCAATATCGCGGCAGAAGCCGCAGGCATATCCGCCGGTGAGATAGATGGCATTCTGTACGCCCAGATCAACGAGTGCTTGTGAGAAATCGTGAAATGACTCACGGGTTTTGCTGCATACTACCACAATCTGTCCGTCAACCTCGCAGAGGGCGCGCCGCACAGCCTTGTTCTTCGGTTTACTTTCCACCATGTGGCCTTGGCTGACCAGCGGATACTGTCGGAAGAAATAGCCGTCGTGGGTAATAGTCTCCTCAAGGAGAGAAGTCCTTTCGCCCATCCCCACATAAATCTTGCCGCCAAGGATAGCGCAGAAGCCCTTCTTGGCACTGCCTTTGGAGAGCAATTCGCCCTTGAGCACGAATGCGCCCACTATCTCTTGATTATCCGCACGGATGTCGGCAGCCTGCAGTGCCAACCTGATGGATATGTCTTCGGTATCGGGAACACCCACGCACAATTCTGGCACCACATTAACAGGAGTGTAAAGGTGCAGGGGCACGTCGTTGATGAACGTATCGCACACATGCACGGCTGGAGGCTCCGATGGTGAGGTGGTAGGCGCCACGGGCTTGACCTCCGCGGGCTGCTCTGGCCCCTTTGGGGAATCTGATATCCTTGACATCAACATGACAGCCATGGCCACCAACAACGCCAGCGCCACAATGGCTACATAGAACCACCAACGGCGATAAAAAGGCTTTGTATGAGTCACCTGCCGACTGATAATGCGGATTTCATCGTCTTGTATGTCGTCAAAATGTTTCATCCTTTGTTAATGATATGTTCCAAATAATCCTTCAGTTGCCGGAGGGCCTCCTTGGAAGCCTCCAAATGAAACTTGAAGGTATGATTGTCTGATAAAATAAGTTGTCGCTTGGACGGATTGATATAGTGCAGAAACTGTAGATTCACAATCAAGCTCTTGCCGATGCGCACAAACTCCTGTTCTTGGTCATGGAATTGCTTGTTGATCTGTTCTTCGATAACACCCAGTTGCAGTGTTACGGTCCGCTTCTCGCGGTCGCGGGTATAGATGTCCGAGTAATTACCGTCAGAAGTCACATAGATGAGACTTCCCGCTGGGATGCGGATCAGTTCATTGGCATTGGCAAGAATCAGGAAATCGGACATATACACACTTTGAGAAGTGCAAAAGTACGAAAAAATCCTTAACGCGATGCACGCAACTGTCGATCATTGTTTCCAGCCGCCTCATAATCTACCCATTGGTCGCAGAAGAGTGCACGCACCTCCTTCTTGAACATCTCTTCTTTGAAGGTATAGGTACTTGAACCGTATTTTTTTTCTATCGTCACCTCATGTCTCAACTGCCGGCGATACTTGCTATGTAGAATCCGGCATTTGAGGGAAAAGGTGTGGTCTTTATCATACTTTAGCGCCTTACTCACATACGCATCCACACGTTTCTGCATGGAGGCAAACTCTTTGTTGGCACCATTGTAATCCATATTGCCATCTATCCAACTATAGTTATTAGAATAAATCTGTTCATATCGGTTCAGAGCCCAAGCATAGCCGAGATTGCTTTGGAAGAGTGCCACGGCGTAGGCATAGGCCGCGCGGGCACGGGTCTCCGATTTAGAAGCGCCCCGCATCTCCTTGCGCAATTGGAGCATCAAGTTGCAAAAAGTCTCTTTGGATGGGTGCTGGGCATACTCTGCAACGGGATTGAAGGCAAGACCATAATTACCCCGCACCTCTTTTTTCGTAATCCACCGCTCGGCAAAAGGGTTTCTATTACTATTGATATATGCAGCAATATTCTGCCTGCTCCGGAAGTCGGGTGAAACCTTCTGAAGGTAACGCAAGGCTGTGGCATATTGTTCGAGGCGCATGTAGCGGGTGCCTATGATTTCGTAAAAGTAGTTGAGTTCACGATAACTGTTCCTGACCACATACTTTTCTATCGGTGTATGGCCTCCCGACTTCAAGAAAGCCACATACTTAACTATATCCTGCACTTTGGCTGTGTCCAAATATTCAAACAGATAGGTGCCATAGTCCATATTAAGTTCACTTGCTTTGTCGTCATATATCGCATGGCTGACAAAATTATTCCAATAATCTGAGGGCTTAATTGGGTCCTCTCCAGAGGAATACAGATTCTCGATGGTGCCACGATAAATCATAGGAATTTTGTAGTAACCCTCTTCGGTGGCTTCACAGCGGCCACCCCTCAAAAAGGATCGTTCCTCTTTATTGTAGCAGACTTGCTCCACATACAAATTCAGATAGGCGATGCTCTTATAGGCTTGACCCAATCTTTCAAAATGGGGTACTATGCCGAGGAAGATGGCATGACGAAGCATTTTCAGACGGTGAAGTTGTCGCGTAGGGGCATCATATTGCCCGTAATTGTATTCTGGATCGTATAAGCTGTTATTACGTATGTCGGCATTGACAAGGCCAATTAGCCATTTAAGGTCGGGATAGAGCAGCTCTTCATAGAGGCTATCAACATCCGTTCGGGTAGTGTTGAACAAGAGGCGCAACTGACGAATATTTTCCTTCACCATCGGGGTGCCCTTCATGCTTTCCGACTCATTCAGCAGCTGGATTGCGGATTCCATATCGTGATTCAGATAGGCAACGGCCGCTTGTGCCGAGCGCCACATGGCAAGGTTGCGGCTCTTGCCATCGGCCACCACCTCATCGGCTAAGGCGCTGAAGGCTGTAGCTTTCGAGTCATTGGGTTTATAGACAAAACTGTTCACAAACTGCTGAATCATCACCTCCAGGGCTTTGCTGTTGGGTTGCTGGTTGTACACTTCCCGCATGATGGCGGGCGTATAGCTGAAATAATACGTGTTGCAATAGCCGATCTTGGCATACACCGTGGCGGCTTCGGATCTTTTGCCAAGACGCAGGAGTGCGCCCCCGTAATAATTCAGGCACTGGGTGCGCAAAGCGCTTTTAGGAATGCCAGCACCATATTTCCGCCACAAGTTCACGCACGCCTGAAACTCGCCATTATAGAAATGCATGCGCATTACCTGCAACACGTAGCGGTTCCTGATATCTTTGTTTGGGCAGTGCCGTATGTAACGCTCGTCCAACGACCTGACCTTATAGATGCTCAGGTCCATTTTCTGATTTCTGGGATCGGTGTCATCTACCCAATCTGAGGAAACTCTGTTTGAAACAGGATAGTACCAAACCGACGTTTTCCATAGTTCATTGGCAATACTGGTTGAGTCAGTAGCTTTAAGGCTCATCCAATACCGCAACGCTACTGTATCGTTATGCTGCATTAGATATGCAAAGAAAGCGTTGGACGTATGCTCATCCAGCAGGTACACTCTGTACAAGGCATCTTCCACAAACTCACGCGGTATTTCCTCGTGGACATACTTGTGCCAGAAGTCAATGTTCTCCTCGCGAAATGCGCTGTCAAGATGCTCTTGCCAATTCCCGTCCATGGAATAACCGAGGTAGAACACATCGTGATATTTCGGGTTCACAGGAGCGTATGGACCGCAAGCCATGGATCGCAAGCAAGCCAGCACTATAATGCTACATATAAAAAGCTTTGATTTCATCTTCTGTATATTTTGAAAGTTGATTTTCATCAAGGTGGAAAAGCACCACAGGCATATTATTACGCTTTTGCACCATTTGTTTGACTCTCAGAATGGTCTCTGCCGACGGCAACTCATAGCGCACATAATGGGTGGGGCTCTTTGGATAGGTCATACGCATTTCATAGCGGTTGTCTTTCAAATGGTTGAACAAGGTCGTATCGGTAACGCTATAGTCTGACTTATTAAGCTGTGCAAAATGCTTGTCCTTATCAAATTCCACACACCACGAGTAAACAGGGAGGGCCAACGCGAGGGGCAGATTATATTTCTTGAGATTCTTCAGATAGGGCTTCACATCCTTCACGTCCAAGATGGAATTGTCGGTTTCATAGTCTTTGAAATCGCCAGTATTGTAGCACATCAGCACACCATATGCCACCTCTGGCGGGTCTTGCGCCAACTGGTGGAGGCGAATAGTGGAAGATATTTTGATTTGTTTCTTAAAATAAGAGCGCAACACTGGTTCCACCTTCTTCAGAAATTGAAAATAATCATCGCGCGTGGAGGTAGTCCAATCACAGTCGAACTGCACCTCCTCTATATCGATACCATGGTTTTGGCACATGGCATAGAGCCTATGCACAAGGTTGTCGGAAAAGGAGACGTATTCCTTGATGGCTTTAGGCGTGATGAAAATCACCGGAATTATCTCCACATCATCGGGAATGCACCCAAAAGAAGTAGTGGCCACGGGGGCACACTTGTCGTTGTATGCCAGGTGTTTGTTGACATCCACATCAAAAAAGCGCAGGTAGATTTTTTTGATATTATTTTGCAAAAGAAAATTCCTCTCATAATCATTCAGATAAAAAGAGGTTCGCCAATAATAGACGGCATTTCCGTTCGGTTCTTTACCTATCCTCTTTGTTTCGAGATGATTAGCGAGAATATTGACGATAAGCACCACCAATATGGCCACAATAGGGAAGATAAAATCTATTTTTCTCATAGGGTTTCGGTTTTGAAATGCGGCGGCAAAAATACTCTTCATTTAAAGAGATCGCACCGCTCTCTTGTGCAGAATGTATGAATTGGCTTATTCATTGTATGAAATAAAAATTTATTTTTGCCTTTCAAAACAAGTAGCATGAAACCGACAATTCCCTATCTCAAGCAGAAGTTTGATGAATTCAACACGTTGTGTTTTGGCGGCAAGCTGGCGCCACTGCCCATCAAGCTCAGCGATGCCAAGACATATATGGGCAACGTAAGCTACCGAAAACGTCGGAAGATAAACGGGCAATGGGAATATTACGATTTCACCATGCGCATAAACACTCGGATAGACACCTCGGAAGAAGAGTTGGAGGACACGCTCTTGCACGAGATGATACACTATTACCTTTATGCCAACCATATTGATGACGGCAAACCGCACGGGCCTCATTTCCGGCAGATGATGCAGACATTGAACGAACGATACGGAAGGCACATCACCATATCGCACAAAAGCACCCAAGAGAGTCGCGCACAGATGTTGGGCACCAAGCCTACCAAGCACATCTTCGGCATCATAACCACCAAAAATGGCGAACGTTATGTGAAAGTGGTACCTCGCATACAGTCGCGAGTGCTCTACTTTCACAATGAGATGATGCGCACCGACAAAATATCTTCAATACAGTGGTATTTCTCTAACGACCCGTATTTCAATCAGTTCCCATCGTCTGTCTCCATGCGCGTTTTTTATTTTGATGAAGAAGAGATGACGCAACATCTGAAAGGTGCCATAAAGATACATTGCGACGGCAAAAGCCTCCGAATAGAAAAATAGGCGAGCCAAATGCGGTGCAGCACAAGTATTTGTAAGAGAACAACTTGCTTGATCTGTTTTATTAATATAAAGCTAATTATAAAAAAACAGGAAAAATCGCAGTCTAATTCTGGCAGTTTTTTCATCTCTGCAAGTATGGACCCATGCAGAGATGAAAAATAAGTAAATTTACTTATTTACTTTTACATTTTTTTTCCCGTAATTTGCATAGCATAAAAGTGTCATTCTCTGGAAGTGGGGGGGCATTATTAAAAGCATCACAATTTGGCACACTATATTTAACAATAAAGAACAGCGCTTTTGAAGAATAGATTTTTACTTTTTACGATTATCATGGTATGTTTTGTCCCGTTGGGCATTGGCCAGGGCATACGGGGCAAGATAAACGACATCAAGAAAGGCGATCCTTTGGCCATCAGTGGTTCGGTGGGTACGGGCTTGGGGATTTCCTACAACTCCAACTATCCTTCGTGCACGCCGTTCTCTGCCAGCATCTATGCCAGCATGAACATATCCTTCTACAGTTTTCAGTTGCCCTTTTCGTTTTATTTTGCCAACAACACCACCTCGTTCAACTATCCGCAGTTGCCGACATGGCATTTGGGTTTCATGCCGACATGGCGCAACTGGAAGTTCCACATTGGCAGCAGCAGCATGCATTTTTCCAACTACACTTATTCGGGTTTGACCTTCTTGGGAGCGGGTGCGGAGTACCAAGGCAAATTGTTCCGCATGGGAGCCTTCGGGGGCTTGTTGCAGCAGGCCACGCGGACGAGGGGATACGATGACCGAACGGCCATTCAGCAGTTGGCCGACTCGTTGTTAGGTTTGAACGTGCCGCAATCCATCCTGCCCCAGTACCGCCGCGATGCCGTAGGTGTGAAGCTGGGTGTCGGCAATGCGCACAACTACATAGACTTCAGCTTTCTGAAAGCGAAAGACCGCATCAAGAGTCTGCCGGAGGAGTGGCGCGACACCATTGCACCACAAGACAACTTTGCCATCGGTCTGTCGGGGCGTTTTGCCATCAGGCGTTGGTTTGCTTTCACCGCCAACCTTGGCGCGAGCCTACACAATCCCGACCTGCGCGACTCCATCCGTTTGGAGGATTTCCAGAAGTATGAGCGTTATATCAACTGGCTCTTTACTCCGGGTAACGGCTTCAAGATTCGTTTTGCCGGTGACGCCGCCATGAACTTCATGAGCAAGGTCTTCAACGGCAGCCTCACCTACCGCTTCATCCAACCCGACTACGTCTCCTTGGGGGCGCAAAACTTCAACCAGAATGCCCACAGTTTGGGCACCGTCATGAACTTCAACCTCTTCAAGGGACACTCCCATCTCGGCTTAGTGGGCTATATCCAGCGCGACAACATGAATCACAAACAGATGTACACCAACCAGGTGGCCACCTACTCGCTCAACTGGAACAATTCTATCGGCAATATCTTCAACATGGGTATCCTTTACAGCGGCATTAAGCAGGACCAATATGACGGCAGCGCCGCCGTGGTGGACTCCCTGCGCATCAACTCCATCGTACACACCGTCTCCCTGTCGCCCACCTTCACCATCGAAAAACAGCATACCCACACGTTGGGCTTGACGGGCAACTATGTGCAGAACAAGAATCTAAACCAACTGAGTTCCAATATTTTGAACGTAAAAACCCTCAGCGTAGGCGCCGTATATGGCATCGACTTGTCAGAGATTCGCTTAAGCATCAACACCGGCTATGACTTCTCCCTGTCCTCCTCCGAGTATGCGAACTACCATGCGCATGGTCTGACCTTGGGGCTAAACTATCGCATCATGCAGAAAGAGAAACTCAACTGGACCATCAGCTACAACGGATATGCCGCCTACAATATACAGAAAAATGATGGGGTCGCCAACGACTTTTCGCTGAGTAACAGTATTGGCAGTAACTTTAGTTATAAGAAGCATGCGGCATCGCTTTATCTTTCGTTGAGCAACTTCAGCGACATGGAGCGCATCGGTCAGCGCGTGCAGACCAGCTTGGACACTCGCTTCACCTTCTCCTACTCTTACACTTTCGCTGCCCGGCTGGTCAAGAAGAAAACCAAAGAGCAACGTGAGGCCGCCCGTGTGGAACGCGCCACCAAAAAATTAGACAAGAATAAACTATAGCCTTTCACCTTGAATGACAAAATAATTAATTGATAATAACAACAAAAAAAGATAAGTATGAAAAAATACTTCTACCTCTTAGTTGCTTTGGTGATATGCCCCTCGCTCTGGGCACAGAACCAGATTTCCATCAACATATCCCCGAAGGTAATCCACTTCCCTTCTACAGGATTGAGCTATGTGGATGATCCGGCCCGTTACTTTTCCATAATGGTGGCCAACAACACCCTCACCCCCATGGACATCTTCTTCACGATAGAGCTAACGGCAGACTTCACCACATCGGGGCAGAACTATTATATTCGTACGAAGAAAGAGATACAGCCATTGACGCCATTGACCATCGGGGCGACGCCGGTAATTGTAAACCGTTCCGTCTTCGACCAGGTGGTAGGTCATCTCAACTCTTCGGCCTACGAAACCAACTATGATCGCAACAAGTTGGTGCAAGATATGCTATCACTACCGGAGGGGCAATACAGTTTCTGTATCACCCCTTATCAGTGGGATGGCTACAACAATCCGAATCCTTTGCAGGTAGGCGAGCGGACATGTTTCAGCTTCACCATTTGTTACACAGGCTCTGCACCAGAGTTCACCGCACCCATCAGTGGACTCAGCGCGACCAACCTCAACAATAGCAACCCCACCAACAACGTGCTATCCGGGCGTTGGGGGTTGCCTCTCAACAATGATGTCACCATAGACCGGTCTTATCGTCTGACCGGTTCTTCCGACAATCGGGAAAGTTCCCAATACACCCGCCTTCCCTTGAGCAAGCAGCTCATCTTCAATTGGACGGGCGTCATATCCAACTGTTTGTCGCCCAGTGATTTTGACTATCATTTCAAGATTGTGGAGATCACCTCCAACCAGAATATACAGGAGGCCATTAACGGCAATGGCACCGTAACCACCTACAACAACCAGTCTGGCACCACCTACATTCACGACACCATTGCGAACCGGCATTTCCGTTTAGTGCCGGGGCATGTCTATGCCGCGCAGGTGCAGGCGGTGCTGAAGAAGAAGCTGATGACATCCATACAGCTCAGCAACGAAGGCAAGAGCCAGATCATTACCTTCGTATGGGGCGAAGAGGGTCCCATCATTCAGAATCAGGGCGGCAGTTCCCAGCCAAGCTCCACCATCACCGACAATCATGAGGAGGTGGTGTCGGCGCTGCGGCTCCCCTATTTCGTCTCCCCGGGGCAAGACAAGGCCACCATTGACGCACTGAAGTCGAGCATTGCCTCGGAAGCCTCTTTAGTGCCCTCCCCCAGCCACTATTCGTATGTCAGCTCGGTAGAAAACGGAGACCTGCCCTACTATCAGGTGCCCGTTGCCGACACCTTGGGCATCCGTTGGATGCCGGTGCGCGGTGACTCCATCCTGAGAGTCAACTACACCGCCGAACTCTATGAATACAACGGTGGCGCGGCCAGCAACTCCATGATAGGGCTTCCCCTGAAGTCATACACCACCACAGTTCAGCAAGTGCACGACTTCACCCCCAGCAACACCGAACTGATGGAGGTGTCGAGCGAAGAATGGCTACCCGCCTTGCAAGAAGGCTACAAATACCTCATCCACCTCAAGGCTGAGACCTACTACAGTTATCTAAAGACCACCACCTACTCCCTTACCGACTTCATCCACAACATACCCGTGGACCGCGACAGCGTGGTCACTTCCGTGGCGTTCGGGTCGCAGGAGATGTTCTCCGATGTAGTCTTCTCCTGGGGCATTGACACCAATGCCCTCGACCAGGTATATCCCCCACAGTTCACCTTTCCCCAAGACCTATCCTCCAAACAGTGGGACGACACGCTCATGTTTGAAATACCGGAAATCTCCAAACGTAACGATTTCAAATTCAAATGGAAAGCACCAACCGGTGTCGATTACCAAGACTCCATCTACTATAAGCTACTGGTTGCCAAGTTGCCTGACAAAAAGACTCCACAGCAGGTGAAAGACACACTCTTTTTCAAGGATTCTATCACCACCACCTCTTACATGGACACTGTATTGAGAGACTCCCTCAAAATAGGGGAACAGTACATGGCCGTAGTTTGGGCCACCATCAAGCAGGTGGGAGAGCAAAGTGAGCACTATAACCTCATCAACAATGGCAAATCCATCTATACCACCTTCAAGTTAGTGAAGCCCCGGGAATACAATGCCGACCTCAGCGACAAGATCAAATGTTTCCCAAAGGCGTTGGATGACCTGAGCAAAGACCTCATCACCCCATCGGCGGACAGTTTGATTAACAACAAGGTGACACTCAAAATGGGCGATTTCCCGTTAGTGTTGCAGAATGCCACCTTCGATAAAGACAAGAAGCGTTATAGCGGCGATGGCTATATCATCTGGCATCCTACCAAGGTGGATGTCAAGCTGAAAGTCAGGGTGGACACAATCCAAATCAACAAAGACTTCCAAATCATCAACGGCACGGCAGTAAGTACGGCCACCGACTCCAACACCTACCTCCCCGGACTGATGAACGACTTGAATTTAGGAGATTGGAGCGAAGACGACATCAACTACATATCGTCCCAATTAGGTGACGTAAAAGATATTAAGGGATACTACGACGCTTTCCAGAAATACGGAGAAAAATACGGCGGCAAATACGGCGGATTGGCCGGGCCTCTGACAACGGGCGAGAGCGCTTCCACTGGGGTTCTGACTTTCCCGATAAGTCTCACCGACAAGGAATTCACAGGCTCCGAGAACGTCATTTTTGCCATTAACAACATGTTCTTCTCACCAGTAACGGCATTGATGAACATGTGGGCTATCTTTGCTGCTCAAGAAGATGACTACTATATACCTTTCTTAGCCAACAACCTCTGCATGGACCCGCAGGGTTTCTTCGGCAAGATGGACCAACACATTGACCTCTTCATGGCGCGCAGCTATGAGAAGAGCCTCAACGATGGATACGTACTGCGCTTCAAAGCCTCCTCGAACTTTGCCAACCCGAAAGATGGCACGGTCATCTCTATTGACACGGGCAAATTCACCTGCCTGCGGGCGGAGTTAGAATTCGACTTAAACAAGAACGACTTCATCGGCTTGAACACAGAAGGCTTGCCTATGAAAGGCAACGTGGTAAAGGCCAACATTTCAACCAACATCCGCACCTGGAGCGACTGGGTGGCCAAAGCCTCGATGGACCCGTTTGCCATCGCCGGAGCTGATCGGTTCACCTACTACCCCACTGGCAAGGGCATCTTCTATGACCACTCCGAGAAGGAAACACCCAACGAGGTGTCTCTCACCTACGATTACCTCTTCGGGACACCAGCACCCCAAGAGATGAAAGACGAAGACAAAAAGAAGCTCTCCAAGGCCACCAAAGAGTGGAAAGGGTTCTATTGGGACGAACTCAAGGTCTTCCTTTCTGATGAAATCAGCAACACCTTCTCCGACACCCTTGACCGCAAAGACTCCATGGTCGTGTACCATTATGGTTTGAACAATACCGTTACCGATTCAGTACATTACAACTACCCTGGTTCCCGCATCAACTTCGGGGCCAAGGGGCTAATCATTGACCAGCATGGCTTCACCTTAGATGTCTTCGTGCACGACATATTGGATGCCAACACCAAGGAGGGCTGGGGTTGGGCATTTTCCCTGGACACCATATCCATGAAGTTCGTCAAGAACCAATACAAACACACCATCCTCAAAGGTGGCATGGGGGCACCCCTCCTCAAGGGCGGATTCATCTACGAATGCTCCGTTGGCGCCGACAGTCTTACCTTTAATGTGCAGCCACGGAAGGACACCATGGAGATGGACCTTTGGGCCGCATCGGTCAACTTCAAGAAAGAATCCTCCTACTTCCGCATCAAGAAGATATACAAAGAGTCGGGCAGCCGGGTGGATCTGACCCTCAACGGAAACATCACCATCCAGACCAGCAAGATCGGAATCCCTGGCGATCTCAGCCTCTTCAAATTCGAGCACATGGGCATGCGCAACTACAACCTGAGCGGCAAGCCGAAAGAGGGAACCGCCTCCATTGAGAAATTCGAATTTGACATCGGTGAGTGGTCGTTCGCTTCGCCACAGAAATACTTGGGCGGCTCCATTCCTGATG
>CALDIA010000159.1 GCA_937901455.1 uncultured Bacteroidales bacterium
GTGGTGAAAAAAGCAGAAAAAAAAGTTTGCCGATGAGAAAACTTTTTGTATCTTTGCAGCGTAAAATCAGAGTCGGTCATGGAAATAGACGTGGAATACCTGCCGGAAGCCTCCGAGTTCATGCTGACTATTGACAAGGCTGCGGCAAGGAAATTAGCCTACAACGTGGGCAAGGTATGTATGGGCATCAAGGACAAGGAGATCTTCAAGAAGCTGGAAGGCTCCGAAATATGGGAGTTCCGAGCGTTGCACGGCGGCAACTGCTATCGCCTGCTGTCGTTTTGGGACACGCGCACCGAGACGCTGATAGTGGCCACGCACGGCATGGTGAAGAAGTCACAGAAGACGCCCAAAAGGGAGATTGCCAAGGCCGAGTCGATAAGGAAGAGATATTTTGACGACAACAAATAAACAGATTGCGATATGAAGACAATGACACATGGGCAAATGCTTGACAAGCTCCTCGGTCCCGTCGGCACCGCCGAAAGGGACGAGTTCGACGCGGAGGTGAAGGCCGCCGCGCAGGAATACTTCATCGGCGAGGCCATCAAGGAGACCCGCAAGAAGCAGGGGCTGACACAGGAGGAACTCGGCGAGCGCATGGGCGTGAAGAAGTCCTACGTCTCGAAGATGGAGAGCGGCAGGAACATCGCCTATTCCACCATCATGCGAGCGTTCAAGGCATTGGGCGTTCCCTCCGCCAGCCTCGACCTCGGACAGTTTGGCCGCGTCGCCCTCTGGTGACGGACGGACAGCGCACGGCGTACTCACAAGGCCGCTCCTTTCAACGGGGACGGCCTTTTTTTCGTTGGAATCTACCGAAAACAGCACAGGCTTCGTCTGAAACAAACGAACACTCGGCGAAAACGGGCGCAAGGAGGGCTTTTCTCCTCTCGGTCGTGAAATCCTTCGTCTTGGCGGGGAAAACGCCGCCACGGGCTTGTATCGAAGCCGTGGGCGCAAAAGAACAGGCTGCACGGCACAACGCCATGCAGCCAGTCCCCATAATCTTCATATTGTCGCCTTGTCTATTGCATCACCTTCGGGAACAGCCCTACCTTCGTGCCGTCGGGGAGGCTGAAGGTGAACGCCGGCTCTTGGTGCCGCTCGTCTTGCATGAACTCCGAGAGGGTCATGCCGAAGAAGGCGGCGATGTCGGCCACCAAGGAGATTTTCGGGTTGCCTCTCTTGAGCGTATCATACAGCGTGGGTTGTGGCTTCTCAATCCGTTTTGCAAGTTCGTTCTCCGATATGCCCCGCTGCTTGCATAATTCTTTCACCCTCTCTCTGATGTCAATCATGGCTGCTACTGGTTCAATGGTGCGCTCAATGTCAATGTTACCTCCTTGCCGCAGTGGGGACAATGAAACACGGGCTTTTCGATAATCGTTTTTTCGTCTGGGTTTCGTTCTGAAAGTAAATCCACAATCTCAACTCCAAGGGCATCCGCTATCCTCTGCAATGTGACAAGGCGGAGGTTGCCTTTCTTGATGGTTGTGTAAAGCGCGATGTCACTCCCTAACCCCATAAGGTCAGCCAGTTTCTTGATTGACAAACCTTTCTCTTCGCATATTGTGTCAATGCGCCCTTTCAGGTTTTTTGAGAATTGCTCCTTTAGAGCCTGTTCTTCATCTTTCTGTTTTTGTGTTTTTACCATATTATATTATGCTTATTTAATGAATAAATCGGCTGCAAAGATAAATAAAAATCTTAATTCATAGCAAAAACTAAAATGAAAAGCAAAAAAAGTGGATTTTTTTTCTTTCTCATAATCAGCAATATATAGTGTTTTTAATAAAATAATATGAAATTATTTGAAAATAATGCTTGTTATTTCAAATAATAGTATTAGTTTTGCAGCGTAACAACACAAATAATAAACATAGATACTAATAAATAAGGTATAAATCAAAAGAAAGGGCAAAGCAATGAACACGAAACAGACATTGAGGGACATTATGACGATGGCTTGGGCTTTCGTCAAGAGAAACGGCTTCACGATGAGCGAGGCACTGAAAACCGCGTGGCGCAACTTCAAGCTGAAGGCGCAAATGGCCGTGCGCATCTGCAAGTTCTACTTCCAGAAGGTGGACGGCACGATCCGCGAGGCATACGGCACGCTGAACGCCGCCATGCTGCCAGCCACCGCTGGGGACGACAACCGCAAGCGCAACGACACGGTTCAAGTGTACTTCGACACCGAGAAGCAAGAATGGCGTTGCTTCAAGAAGGCAAACCTTATCAGAATCGAATAATTTAGAAACGTTCCAAACTATGGCAGACGAAAGAGGCATACTTGACATCATGGCCGACATGATGGACGACACCGACAGGATTGTAGCCAGCTTCCTCAACTTCAAGGACGAAAGGGCAAGGCGATGACATGGCAGACAACAAGGCGACCGACAAGTTCTTCATGGACTTCTACACCCTATTCGACCCGCTTCAAGACTTCGTTTTCGATACTGTTGGCGGGGTCATGCTCAAAAAGGCATTGGTGTATGGCTTGAAGGGCAGGTTTGAAGGGGTCTGAATCCGATTTCCAAAAGCAGTAAATGGCGGCAAGGTTGTAGGTGGATTTTCATAAAATTGCCTACAACCTTTGCTTGTTTGGAGAAAAGTTCGTACCTTTGCGACATAATAACCGAAACACTATGAAAATCAACGTAAACGGAAACGAGGTAGAGGCATACGCCCTCATAATGAAGAAAGAGAACGCGCTGGAAATACTCCACGGCAAGAAGACCGTAGAAATCAGGCTGGAAAGCCCCAAGTATTTGAAGATGTTCACTGACCAAGCGAAAGTCGAGAGAAACCGCAAGGCCAGGGCAGAGGGGAGGGACGAATGGCAGGTGCCAATCCGCAACGACATCGGCTTTGTCCACTTCTACAACTATGCCAACACATGGGCGTTGGACTGCGAGATCGACGAGATAGGGACGGTTTCGCCCATCAAGGAAGACGCGGAGTTCCTTGCCCAAGAGTTCGGCTGCCACGAGTTCGACGACGCATGGCAAGAATACGAGGGCAAGCCCGATGAGGAAATCCCGTTCTACTTCTACCTCCATATCAACGCGATTGCCGGCCATCGCGGGCTTGAGTGACCCGTGACAGCCACAACCATATAGAACCAAAAACCAAAATTTACTAACCAACAAAACCTTAATGTCATGGAAGGAGCCTATGCAAGAAAGGTAGATAACGGCAGGACAACCGCCTACTACCGTACCAAGGCCGACTATCTGGCTGGTCGTCAGACGGCCAGAAAGTCACGCGCCCGCCAACGTGAGAGAATCAACCGCAGCGTCGGTGGCCGCGTAGTGTAAGCGCATGGAGAGGGCGATAGAAGTCATCGACGGCATCGCTCGGAGGACGGACATGGCCTTGCTGTTCCACTCGGCATCGGGCAAGGACAGCATCGCCATGCTCGACCTCATGGCCCCGCGCTTCCGCAAGGTGACGTGCGTCTATATGTACATCACCAAGGGGCTGGAGCACATCAACCGCTACATCGGATGGGCGCAGGCGAAGTACCCCAACGCCTCATTCGTGCAAGTGCCGCACTACGCCGTTTCCTCCTACGTCAAGTACGGCTTCCTTGGCTGCAAGTGCAATCCCAATCAGAGGATTGTCACGCTGGCCGAAATCACCGACTTGGCAAGGAGGCAGACCGGCATCGAATGGGCTTTCTTCGGCTTCAAGAAGTCGGACAGCCTCAACCGCCGCGTCATGCTGGGGACATACGACAAGGAGGCCGTCTGCGAGAAGACCAAGAAATGCTATCCGCTCTCCACCTACAAGAACTCGGACGTGCTGGCCTACATCGGGCGCAACGGACTCATCAAGCCGGAACGCTACGGGGCGCACCAGTCGGCAGGGACGGCGGTCAACGACCTCGGCTATCTGCTGTGGCTCCGCGACAACTTCCCCAACGACCTCAACAAAGTGATTGCAACCTACCCATTGGCAGAAAGGATACTATTCGAGCATGACTACAAGACTGAAGCAGAGCGAGACGCGCAACATCAGGCGGAGTGAAATCAACCTCAACCCCGTCAACCCCAAGCGGCACACCGACGAGGCCGTGAAATTGCAGAAGAAGAACCTCCAGAAGGTGGGCTTCCTCGGCGGCATCGTGTGGAACGAGCGCACGGGCAACCTCATCGACGGACACCGCCGCGTGAAGGCGATGGACTTGCACTACAAGTACGACGGCACACCCGAAACCGACTACACATTGAAGGTCGAAGCGGTGAGCCTCGACGAGAAACAGGAGAAGGAGCAACTCACCTATATGGCCGTGGGCAACACCAAGGCCGACATCGACCTGATAGCCCGCTACGCCCCCGACATCGACCTTGCGGACGTGGGGCTTGGCGCCGACGACCTCGCGGCCATCGGCTCGCTCATCGGCACGGCTGACCTTGACATTCCCGACATCGGCGCGGAACTGTTCGGCTTCGGCGACGCGGCGCAGCCGAAGGCAGAGGCCAAGACAGCGGAGGAAAAGACCCGCCACGTCAAGGAGATGAAACGGCAGGTGGAGGAGAAGGCGGAGCAGCAGGCGATGGACGAGGCCGCGTATTGCACCCTCTCATTCTCCAACTACGACAACTACCTTGCCTTTGTCGAACTCGTCGGGGCGCATGAAGGCGACCGATACGTCAAAGGGGAAACGGTGCTTGGGATGATAGAATGAAAATCGACAAATTCAACACATACGCACGCGCATGAGAAAACCGACCATAAGCAAATTCCGCGAGGTGCTGCGCAAGACGGGAGGCAACATCACCAAGGCTGCCGCCGCCTTCAAGGTGAACCGTGGCACCATCTACAACTGGACGAAGGAGGACGAAGCGTTCATGCAAGCCCTGAAGGACGAGCGCGGCGCATTGGTGGACGAATGCCTTGCGTCGGCAAGGATATTGGCGTTGGGCATACCCGAAAGGGACGACAAAGGCAACTTCACGGGCTGGCTTGAAAGACCTGATGGCAACATGCTCCGCTACCTGCTTTCCACGCTCGGCAAGGACGAGGGCTTCGTCGAGAGCATGGACATCACCACCAACGGGAAAGAGATAACCCTTCCCCGACTGTCGGAAATGGACATCGAGGAACTGAAAAGGATAAACGGCATTGGCAACCAAGAGTGAGATACTGGCGCACAGGCAACTCCTTTCGGGGTCGTTCATGCAATTCGTGACGAAGATGTTCCAGTTCACGCATGGCACGTCCTACATCGTGGGCGGGCATCACCGCCTCATCGCCTCCGCCCTTGAGGATGTCATCAAGGGACGATGCACCAAGCTCATCATCAACATCGCGCCAAGATACGGAAAGACAGCCCTCGTTTCCCAACTGTTTCCCGCCTACGGTTTCGCCTTGAACCCGAAATGCAAGTTCATACACCTTTCGTATTCGGGCGGTCTTGTCACGGACAACTCCGTCGCCGTGAAGGACATAATGAACAGCGAGTATTACAGGCTCTTGTTCGACGCGAGGATAAGGCGAGGCAGCGACCAAAAGGCGAAGTGGGAGACGGAGCAGGGAGGAGGTCTGTACGCCACCACGACCCTTGGGCAGATAACGGGCTTCGGCGCAGGTGCGACCGACGCGGAGGATGACACGGTGCTGGATGAGTTCGCTGCCGACGGTGGCGGGCTTTTCAGCGGTGCCGTGGTGATAGACGACCCCATCAAGCCGGAGGACGCGCTGTCCGATATAGTCAGAGAGCGGGTGAACCGCCGCTTCGAGACCACTATCCGTAACCGCGTCAACAGCAGGCGCACTCCGATTATCGTCATCATGCAGCGGCTTCATGCACATGACTTGTGCGGCTACCTTCAGGAGATTGAGCCTGACGAATGGAAAGTGGTGTCCAT
The DNA here is from genome assembly GCA_937901455.1 of uncultured Bacteroidales bacterium. Classification (GTDB taxonomy): domain Bacteria; phylum Bacteroidota; class Bacteroidia; order Bacteroidales; family WCHB1-69; genus F23-D06. The sequence goes on from CALDIA010000159.1 coordinate 5,883, forward strand.
ACCTTGCCTCACCATCGACGGGCAAGGCAACGAACATGCCCTTTGGGAACACAAGCACACGGTGGAGGAGTTGCACAAGATAGAGGCGGCCAACTCGTTTGTGTTCGAGACCCAGTACCAGCAGAACCCCACTCCTTTGGAAGGTTTGATGTATCGCGAGTTCAACACATATTCGGAACTGCCTAACGGAGGGGTGGACAAGTGTTGCACCGACCCAGCCGACACAGGCAAGGACTTCCTTTGCTCGATTTTCTACCGAGAGTATAAGGGCTATTGCTATGTTACCGACGTGCTCTACACGAAGGACGACATGGACGTGACCGAGCCACAGATGGTGCAGAAGCTCTACGCCAACCACACGACGGAATGTGCTATTGAGGCAAACGGAGCAGGCCGTCTCTACGCCAAGAACATCGAGAGGCGATGCCGCGAGCAGGGCAACACGTTCACTCGGATTGACACATTCACACAGACACAGAACAAGCAGGTGCGCATCTACTCCAACGCCAACGCCGTGAACAATGTAGTGCTTATGCCCGTCGGTTGGCAGAGGAAATGGCCAGCATACAGCATTGCCATGACCTCATTCCTCAAGGAGGGCAGGAACGCTCACGACGATGCGCCCGATTGCACTACTTCGATGGTTGAGCGGATGGGCAAGACCAACAGACAAGACCTGACGGGGTATTTCTTTTGAGGCTGGTTGTAGCCCAAATCTCCGTAATCCTCAATAAACGCAAGGATTTTCGATGGGTACAACCTACAACCTTACAACCAAGGAGAAACGTTTCTGTCAGAGAGGCTCGGGCAGTTTCCCCAAGACAAGGCATCGGTTGAAATTTGCACCCTATTTACACCCCAACAAACAACAAACCCCTCAAAATCAATCGATTAAGAGGGGTTTGTAGTACCGAAGGCCGGGATCGAACCGGCACGAGTGTTACCTCATCGGTTTTTGAGAC
>CALDIA010000160.1 GCA_937901455.1 uncultured Bacteroidales bacterium
AGAAAATGGGATTTTAATAAGTTCATTTTTTGGAGAAGATGAAGATGATAAAACTTTAATTGAATTACAAAAAGTTTTGATTAAAATTTATTATGATAAAGACGATGCTGATGGAAGATACCGAGCCATATTTGGGGCTCCAAATGCGTCCGATGACGTTGCCGGAGCGGTCCATAAACAGCACCTCGATTTCGCGTTCCACGGCTAACATCACCGCGTCTGACGTGATTTGCGCTCCTTTCCCGATTTGGATGGAAGTGATGCCTTCTGCGGGAATACGCTGCTTTCCTTCCGAGGTGGCAATGACAAAGCCTTCGTTGTCGCGGTTGAGGGCAGTGCCGAATGTGTTTAATACAAGTTCCATATAAGTGTTGAGAATAATCGGTTTGTCAAAAGGCAAAGGATGTCGTTAGGATTCTGAGGCATTTGTTAGGGTTGAGTGGATGTCGGTGCCAATGTCGTTCTGAGAGTTATCCAAATCCTTGGCTTTTGGCGTCGTCTTAAGAAGAATTTCACGACGAATTTCAGGTGGAATCTCCCCTCCATCATAGAAATGCAGGCTGACCATGTTGGTGATGTTTTGGACATTATACTCCCTGCGTCTCACTTTGAAACTGCCAATGCTGAGGTCGACTTTTTTGAAAGTCCAATCGCGGATGAACAATATTGCCATCCAGATGATTGAGATGTTGGCCAATCCCTCCAAGAGGCTTCCGAAGTCAGAGATTTGTTTGATGAGTTGCATGAAAGAGTTCATGGTAGGTATTTTCTGAATTTGATGAATTTGAAAAAGGATTGTTTGACTCCGTTGGATGATTCACTAACAACGCGCAGGGTTGTCGAAGCGACGCTCGAAATGCCCGTCTCATGGAGCTTGAGTACTAGCGAAACGGTGAAGGTCATTTCGCCCATGACGTGAACCGTAACGGGTTGTCCCTGAGCCAAGTCCAGCACTTTTTGGCGATATTCGTCGGCCAACGCCTCCACTTCGTCTTCGTTGGCTTGGGGCGACACGATAGGGAAGGGCATGTCGATGATGTCGCCATACCTGCGGGCGGCTTCGGTCTGCGCCTCGCTCCATTGCGAGGAAGGATGGTTGGATAGGTTGATGAACATGACAGGGATGCTATTTGATGAGCTCAAACAAAGATGAAGAACCAACTAACAAGGATTTGTCGATGAGTTTTATTCTTGACAAGTCGGCACGTTCAATCAACGAGAGCATTTCTCTTGTTTTATTGTTTTGTTGACCTTTGTCTTTGTCTTGACAATATGTTTTAAAATCTGAGAGCGTTACAATTGAAGTTTTGGCAAAAAGTCCGAATCTACTTTTTAAAGAGTCTGATTTATAAATGGTTTCACCAAGGATATTGACTTCTTTTTTGTCTCTGTAATCAATTATGGATGATTTACACTCGATGGAATAAAACTTATTGCCATACATAAAAACAATATCCAATTCGTTACGATTCCCAACTTGAGAATCATCACATATACCTAATAATTTTTCCACAGAATTTTGCGGTATCGATGCGTTCTTTGTCAAAACAGTTCCTATGAGAATGTTTTCATCTGCAAGATTAAGTTCTTTTTTGATTCTCAACCCAATATATTCTTCGAACCATTCGCCTGTAAGGTATTTCGTTTCAACTTTATCTAATTCCCCATCTCGTTTCGGCGTATAACCAATGGCTTCAAGAAACTTTTCAACATTAGAGAATTCTGTTTCATCAATTCTTCTGCCTCGTTTGGCTCTCAGAACAGAAAATTCATTTAGGTAATCGGAGAAATTGGTTTTAGTATAATTATTGAAGATTTTCTCTGATTGTTCGAAACTTATACCAGAAAGTGTTGGTTGTGTGTATTCAAAACCGTAAGCGGTCAGATATTCCGAAAGTGTAGTTTCATGCAAAAAGCAACGTGTTTTATCTTTTTTAAGAGGAAACACCTTAACATATTCGCTATTAGAGCCAGTTACATAGTAGATGTCCGCACCAAGACTTTTGAAAAAATCATTGGCGACTATGGTCATTACTTTTGTGCCACCTGTCAGATTTACAATTGTTTTCTCATATACATCGAAATCAAAGGATGCCAGTTTTGTTCTAATATCATCAAAAGAGAATTGATTCACTTCAATCGTTTTGCCTTGTACACCACACGCCTTTTCTATCCATAAACGTGTCCCCTTGGCCTCCATGTCCTTTGTGGTGATGAACAAATAATCGGTTGCCGTAGTAATGAATTCCTTGATGATTTGAACATTCGGAATGGTTTGATCGCTTACCAAACTCACTAATAACGTTTTACCCATATTTATTTGGTGTTGATATTAAACAATTCGTTTTCAAGCAATTTGAACAACTCTTGTTCCTTGTTTGGGCCAAAGGCATTGTCTTTGAGCGAGAAAATGATAATCCCGGAGTCGTGGCATTTCTCTTTCTGCAAGTCGTTCATCGCATTGTCGGTGACGAAAATTGCCTTGCTGCCCATCCCTCCATAGTTCTTGACCGCCGTCCTGAACTTGTCGATGTCAGTCGAGGTGGCTATCATGGTCTTACATTCCACAAACAGCAGTTTCGTTCCCGTGTTGACGATAATGTCTATCTCGTTCTTGGGGAATCTCACGTTGTTCGACTTTCGGTCAGGAAACAAACAATTAAGCCTGATTTCTTTGGCATAGCGCCAATGCGAGAGCATCCGGGCCACCTTATACTCAAACCAGCCCGAGTTGAAGGCGATGTTGACGGCATGGGGCGACTTCATTTCCCATTCGCTCACCCCGTGTTTTTTGGTGCTCAACACAAGGCGCACGAAGTCGGGCTTTTCCCATTCAACATAATTCGTTTCCGACAAGACGAACCGCCCGTGGCCCTGGTTTTGGAACATGCCTTTCCATTCGGACGACAACGTAGTGGTGAGCTTGTTGAAATTGCCAGTGTTGTAGCGTCTTGCCGTCTCCACCTTTTCGAAGCTGGTTTTGTCCTCGTCGGTGTAATCGGCAAACGGCACGAAATGTTTCAGTTCGTTGTGTTGGAGCCTAAACTGCACGTCCATATCGAACACAAAATCCGATTGGCTTTCCATGGTGCGGTAGTTCCAAAGGATGTTGTTTTGGTCCATATATACCACTGATGCATTAGGCAACGAATCGAAAACGCGTCCGAACAGGTGCGACCACGACTTTAGTCCACTTGAAATGTTGAGAGTCACGTCATCGTACTTGTATTGTTCGGCGAGCGAGGTGGCTCTTTCCAAAATCTTTTGCGGGTTGGTGGTGTCGAGCGGTTCCTGTTCGTCGATGTCGATGTCGGTTTCCATCCTTACGTCTTCGACGTACTTTATACTGTCTTCTGAGTTCGAATAGACAAACACAACCTTGTCGGGCCGCGTGGCCACGATGCCGTTGTAGACTGGTGCCGGTTGCCCGCCAACTAGTGTGATGTGGACTTTCATTGCCTTGTTATATCATGTCGTAAAACCATTGTTGTGCTGTTTCTGACCCTACGAATTTGGTAACTTGTTGCCAAGCCGGACTATTGAAATCGTTCCATTTGATCTTTTCTTTCTTGTCGGGACTGGCCATCAAACGTTTGATGGTTTCGAGCAAGGCGTTTTGCTGGTCCGTTGGAAGTTCCGTGACTGCCGCAGCCTTCATCCATGACAACACCTTTTGGACGCACGTCTTAAATGAAGCAACTTTGTATGTACCGACATTGGGGCCGAGTTCATATTTTTCATTCAAAAGCTTTGAAAGCCCTCCTTCCACCTTTTCTTTTTGGGCTTGTTGTCGTTCTTGCTCTCGCCTTTTTTCTTCTTCCTTTTCCTTTCGTTCGGCTTGCAACAACTCAACTTTGCCTTTCAACCACGGTACATCTATTTCATTTTGCTTGAAATCTGGATATTGTTCACTGACATCCTTAAAATTGCGTAGCGCTTCTTCGTATTGTCCGGCGTCTTCCAATTGTTTCACTTCGGCAATCGTTTGCTCGAAGCGTTTTTGCCGTTCTTCTTTTTCCCGTCGGGCTTTAGCTTCTTCTTCGGCTTTGATACGATTGGATTCCAATTCTGCCAATCGTTCTTGTTCCTTGCGTTGTCTTTCTGCTTGACGATTCTCCTCCAAGTGTTTCACATCCTCTTCGCTCAATGTGCGCAGTTTCACAAATCCCATCAGTGACAGGTTGTCGCCCCATTCTGCTATTTTACGCGATTTATACTTCTTCTTCCCCGCATTACGACCTTGCTCCCAAAATCCTGTATGAGAATAGTCATCAAACTGCCAGTCACCTGTGATGGAATGGAAACCTGAGCCTGCCGACATTTTCAGTACGCAATAGGAATTGTCCGATGGAATTTGGGAAAGCAGCAATTCAATGGAGGATGCAACGTCTTTAGTCCTGTCTGTTGCGTATTTCTCAAAGAAAGCTTTTTCTTTTTCCAGA
>CALDIA010000161.1 GCA_937901455.1 uncultured Bacteroidales bacterium
CCCCTCGAATTGGCACGCGGCACCCGAGCCGTAAAAGCCTTGCTTCTCATAGTCTGCATCTGGCTCTATGCCTGCATCACAGGCCTCTCCCCTTCCGTCTTGCGTTCCGCCACCATGTTCTCGTTTGTAACCATAGGCGGTCTCCTGCGACGGCACACTAACATATTCCATAGCCTAACTGCCTCGCTGTTCATACTCCTCGCCATCAACCCGATGTTGCTCTTTGAGGTAGGCTTCCAACTCAGCTACCTGGCCGTCTTTGGCATCGTGCTATTCCAGCCGCTCCTTTCCTCCATCATCCGAGCCAAAACCAAAATAGGACAATATTTCCTTGATCTCCTTTCTGTTTCCATAGCAGCGCAATTGGGAACATTCCCCATCTCCGTTTTCTATTTCGGACAGTTCCCCAACTATTTTATGCTCTCAAACTTGTCGGTAATCTCGCTTTCCTTTGTGGTTATGGTCTCTGGCATCGTGTTGCTGGCGACCTCTTTCATCCCCTTCGTTGTAAAATTCGTCGCTTGGGTGCTGACCTGCGAAATCAAAACCATGAATGGTATTATCAACACTATTGAACAATTACCCTACGCCGTAACCACCGACATTGACTACCATGTGACGCAGATAATCCTGCTATACATAACTATATTGGGATTCTATCTGCTGATACTGAGAAAAAGAAAAGGATGGTTTTGGGTCTCGCTGTGTGCTTTCGCCCTCTTTTCAGCAGACTTTGCGGTAAACAAAATTATCATTTGCCAACAAGATGAGATAGTGGTATGGCAAATTCGCCATGTGCGCGCCCTGAGCTTTCGGACCGGCGACAAATGTTTATTTTTCTCCGACTCCATTCAAAACCGAAAGAGCGACCTATTTGACTATAACATAGGGAATCATTACAGAAAGCAGCATGCTGAATATTTGTTTATCCCCTTGGACACGAATGATTTTCAAAATGACTTTTTGTGTAAGAGAGGACGATTTCTGAATTTCAAAGGACGAACTTTGCTATTACTCACGCCCGACGAGAAGATCCTTCCCTCAAACAACCCCCTGTCAGTAGATCTGGTAGTGCTTTCACGCAATCCAAGACAGCTCCCTGATGAGGTTAGAAAAGCCGTGCGCTTTTCGGCAGTGCAAGCCGATGGCACCGTCACCCCCTATTACCGGCAACGGTGGGGGTTAGATCCTTAACAACAGCATTTTGAAGATTTGGTATTTGATTACAGCAAATGGCAACTATTTTTTTATTATATTTGCCGCTTCAAAAATCTGATGGGTGTTTTTCTGCCCAAATAACACTACATTTATATACAACTGTTTATATAATAACATTTTATGAAAAAAATCGCCTTAATCGTAAGCCTTGTTTTCTTGTTAGCTGGATGCACCTCTCAGAAGAAAATGGAGAATGACAAGACTCAAACTGCAGTAGCGCAAGAAAAGGAACAAAACAATACAGATAAAATGACAAAAGTACTTTTAAAAACTTCCTTAGGAGACATCATCATTGAGTTGTCGAACGAGACTCCCCAGCATCGTGACAACTTCATCAAGTTAGTGAATGAAAAATATTATGATGGCGTATTGTTCCATCGTATCATACAAGGGTTTATGATTCAAACGGGAGACCCTGATTCCAAAACTGCCAAACCAGGTCAGCGCTTGGGCATGGGAGGTCCCAGCTATCGCATTCCGGCCGAGTTTGTCCCTTCGTTGTATCACAAGCGTGGTGCGGTAGCAGCGGCCCGCGACAACAACCCGCAGAAAGCATCTTCGGGATCTCAGTTCTACATTGTGGACGGCAAGACCTTTGACGAAACCTACCTCAGCATGATTGAGCAGCGCACGGGCAAGACTTTCACGCCTGAGCAGAAGCAAGTGTACTCCACAATGGGAGGCGCCCCGTTCTTGGACGGCGACTATACAGTCTTTGGCATGGTGCTTGAAGGCATGGACATTGTGGACAAGATTGCCGCTCAACCAAAAGACCCTAACGACCGACCGATGGAAGACATTAAAATCATCAGCGCCACCATCATAGAATAACACCAATTTTTGATTATGAAGAGTTTTGAAGAGTTAAGACAGGAGATTGCCAACTTTTCCATTGAGAATGCGGAGACATTGGATGCGTATCGGCTCAAGTTCTTGAGCAAAAAGAGCGAACTGCAAAGTCTTTTTGGAGAGATCAAGAACATTCCCGCGGAAGAGCGAAAACAGTTTGGCCAGATGGTGAACGAAATCAAGGAGTTTGCGATGCAGCGATTCGAAGAGTTCAAGTCCACCTATGACGGCAAGATTCAAGCCGCCTCGGCGGTGGCTGACATCACGCGTCCCGATGCGCATGTGAGTGTCGGTTCTATGCACCCCATCTCCATCATGATGAACCAAGTGCGCCGTATTTTTGAAGATATTGGCTTTACCACCGTCACAGGTCCTGACATTGAGGATGACTGGCATGTGTTCACGGCGTTGAACTTCCCTGAGGAGCATCCTGCCCGCGACATGCAGGACACCTTCTTCATAGAGTTGCATCCTGACATCTTGTTGCGCACGCACACTTCATCCTTGCAGGTGCGCACCATGGAGGCCCAGCAGCCACCCATCCGGGTAATCTGCCCAGGTCGCGTGTTCCGCAACGAAGCCATCACATCGCGTGCCCACTGTATTTTCCATCAAGTGGAAGGACTTTATATTGCCGAAAAAGTATCGTTTGCAGACATGAAGCAAACGCTTCTGTACTTCGCCCAACGCATGTTTGGCCCCGATGTCCGCATCCGCCTGCGTCCCTCCTACTTCCCCTTCACAGAGCCTTCCGCAGAGATGGACATTTCCTGCTATATTTGTGGGGGCGAGGGTTGCAACCTCTGCAAGCACACAGGCTGGGTGGAAATTCTGGGATGTGGCATGGTGGACCCCAACGTACTGGACAACTGCGGCATAGACAGCAAGAAATATTCCGGCTTTGCCTTTGGTCTTGGTATTGAACGCATGACCATGCTGAAATACAAGACCAACGACATTCGTCTCTATTTTGAAAACGACATCCGCTTCCTGGAGCAATTCAAGGCGGCTTCCAAGTAATATAAGAAAAAAAAATCTCCGACTATGAATAAAAAATTCAAAGTAGCCAATACCATTATCGGTATTCTCATTGGCATCATCGCCTCAGCGGTGTATATCATGACGGCTGAGCCTACCGTTTCTTGGTGGGATTGTGGCGAATACATAGCCACCACCTCCAAACTCTTAGTGGGTCACCCTCCAGGAGCACCCACTTTCCAGATCATCGGCCGCATCGCCACCCTTTTTGCTGGAGGAGACGTGACCAAAATGGCCTTCTGCGTCAACTGCATGTCGGCCGTGTGCAGTGGTCTCACCATCATGTTCCTCTACTTCACCATTGTGCGATTGGCGCGCAAGCTATTTGTAAAGCAGGGTGAAATCAACCTTCCCCGGGCTATCGCTATCATCGGCGCCGCCATGGTGGGTGCACTGACCTACACCTTCTCCGATACATTTTGGTTTTCCGCTGTGGAGGGCGAAGTGTACGCCATGTCGTCATTCTTTACCGCCTTGGTGTTCTGGTGCATTCTCAAATGGGATGAAGAATACGACAACCCCAAGGTCAACATCAACCCCAACCGTTGGATTGTGCTCATCGCCTATTTGATTGGTCTTTCCATCGGTGTGCACTTGCTGAACTTACTGACCCTGCCCGCCATTGTGCTAATCATCTACTATAAGCTCTCGAAAGAGGCCACTGGCATGGGCGCCGTGCTCTCCATGGCCATCATTTCCTCAGTGTTTGCCTTCTTCTGTCCTCCTGTCTGGATGCTGTTGATTTGGGCATTG
>CALDIA010000162.1 GCA_937901455.1 uncultured Bacteroidales bacterium
GCTATAAAGTTCTGACACAACGTTGGCCCGTTGGCAAATTGGCGCCAAACACTCATCTATACACCTCCGAGAAACGGCTGGAAAACTTTCCCGGCCGTATTTTCCATGTGCGGAATGTCATCCCCTTCCACAAGCAGGGCATCCGTCAGCTCTCCGCCGAAGTCCGGCAGGCCAACGTGGCAGTACGCAACTTTCCCCTTGCCGCCGACGAGCTCCGCGCCCGGCTGAAAGTCAAAGACGGTGGACCGCTCTACCTCTTTGGCATCACCTTGGCAAAAGGGGAGAAAGTGGTGGTCGTGGGGGAGAAAGGGTGATTTTATAATCTTTTTTGGGCAAAAAAAAAGAGGGTAGAGGTACCGAAAAATAGCGTATCTTTGCCGCCAAATTTTTTAGTTATGACGGATCAGATTCTTTCTATGGACGATTTGGAGTCCTTATTTCCCAAAGATTTCTCAGAAGCGCAGAAGGCCAAGGCCAAGACGCTGTTTTATAAAAAACTTTCGCTGAAGGCTCACCAGTTCTATGGCGGCAAGATGCAGACGCTGCCGAAGGCTCCTGTGTACGGTTTCAATTGGTTCAACGTGTGGTACACGCCGGGCGTGTCGGCCGTGTCCACGACCATTCGCGACGACAATGATGCCTCCTTCCTGCTGAGCAACCGTGCCCAAATGGTGGCGGTGGTCAGCGACAGCACCCGTGTGCTGGGCGATGGCGACTGCACCCCTCCCGGTGGCCTCGGCGTCATGGAAGGCAAGGCCATGCTGATGAAGTATCTCGGCGGCGTGGATGCCGTACCACTCTGTATCGACAGCCGCGATGAAAACGGGCAACACCAACCCGAGAAGATTATAGAATTCGTCAAGATGGCGCAGCATAGCTTCGGGGCTGTCAATTTGGAAGACATCTCCCAGCCCAACTGCTACAAGGTACTCGATGAGCTGCGTGAGGCTTGTGTCATCCCTGTGTGGCATGACGATGCACAAGGCACCGCCTGCGTGACTCTCGCTGGCATCCTCAATGCCTTGAAGCTGACCGACAAGAAGATCTCCGACATCAAAATCGTGCTCTATGGCGCCGGTGCGGCCAATACCAGCATCGCACGCCTGCTCATCTCCGATGGCGCCAACCCTGCCAATATCATCATGTTCGACAGCAAGGGAACCCTGCACGAGGGTAGGGAAGACTGTCGCCAGGATACCCGCTACTACCGCAAGTGGGAACTCTGCCAGACAACCAACAAGCAGCACCTCAAGACCGAGGAAGAGGCCTTCCGCGATGCCGATGTGCTCGTGGCCCTCTCCAAGCCCGGTCCCGACACCATCAAGAAGGAGTGGATCTCCCTGATGGCCGAGAAGTCCATCGTCTTCTGCTGCTCCAATCCCGTGCCTGAAATCTATCCCTACGAAGCCAAAGAGGCCGGCGCCTATATCGTGGCCACTGGTCGCGGCGACTTTCCCAACCAGGTCAACAACTCGATGTGCTTCCCTGCCATTCTGAAGGGCACCCTGCTGGTCTCCGCCCGCAAGATCACTGACGAGATGGCCATCTGCGCCGCACACTCAATCGCCGACTATGCCGAGCGGAAAGGCATCGACACCGAACATATCATGCCAACTATGATGGATACCGACATGTTCCCCACCGTGGCCGCCGACGTGGCCATGTGCGCTATCCAACAGGGCGTTGCCCGCAAACAACGCACCTGGCAGGAGGTCTATGACATTGCCACCCACGACATTGCCGAAACACGCCGCATCGTCGAGGATATGCAACAGCAAGGTATCATACCCACCTTCCCTGTCGAGGAAATCAAATCGCTGATGCAGATGGTCTGTGAGGAGGTGCGCTAATGACTTGCCAGCCTGTTTCGTGACGAAGCATTCTTGTCGGAATGGTCCTCTTTGAAGGAACGCCAGTATCAGTTGAATAATTGGTTTGCAGAAGAGTGTGTTGATAAATCTATATCTACAATTACAGAGATACTTGCATCTTACTATCTGAAGGATTGCTTGAGTGATTTGCCGCGTGTGGCGCATCCACTTACCATTGGCATTGTGCCTGATGGGTTGACACCCATGTCGGCAGGTTTGGATCTCCTGGCGGTGATGCTCGCCGGCCATCGGGCAATGGTACGTCAAGCTCCGCACGATACCCTCTTGTTGCCGGCGTTGCTTCAGGCCTTGTTGCCACAGTGCCCCTGGCTGCCGGAGGTGTGCTTTGAAGAGCGCCTGTCCGCTTGCAATGCAATTATCGTGAACGAGGCCGAAACCAGTAGTGATGCAATGCGTACGTACATGGCCCGCCGCCCGCATCTGTTGCGACCACCCCAATGCACCGTTGCCATACTCACTGGACAGGAGTCAAAGGGTGAACTCTCTCTCCTTGCCTGCGAAATGACTTCCTACTTTGGACGTGCCAGACAGTCGGTGCGGATGATCTATGTGCCCGAAAATTACGACTTTCTCCCACTACTGGAGGCGATTGGATCGCAGAGCGTCTTCCTGCAACAACATCACCAATGGCTCAATCATATCGAGTACCAAAAGTCCATCCGCTTGATGAATAACCAGTTCTATATGGATGCCGGCACGTTTTTATTGGTAGAACATGCACAATCTTTACCCCCAGTCGGCGTTATCTACTATACATTTTATAAGAACAACGACTCCCTGAAACCCGCTGTGGAACAGGAGGGCTTTTCTGTTTATAATTGTGAATATCAAGAGAATATATGTGAGAGATATATGGACAAGACATTCGACTTTTTGAAAAACCTGCCTCAAATATGAAGAAACGCATCATCGTATCCCTGTTTTTTGTGGTGATCATCATCACGATTTTTCTGATCGTCTCCATTTTTAAGCTCTATACGGAGGCCGAGAAGGTGCAGCGCAGCATTTTCGTGACGGAGGTGCTGACGGCTGGCAATGTGGTGGTGGACGAGATAGACGCGATACTCAAGAACGATACGCTGCCCGTCATGGACAGTGTCGTCAATCAGGAGGTGGACACTACCGATGTGGTTTCGGTACAACATTCACGTAAGTTTTTGTTAGACACCACCAATAATCAGCCAATAGGGGTGATTATGACCGAGATATATGTCAAGGAAGACAATGCGCGGGTTGTTTCCAACGACACCACCTATTTCAGCGAATCGTTCAGGATTCTATTTCCACTCTACAAAGACCCTTGGTCGCCAAAGAGTCCCGAAGAGATTCCCGAAAGTTTTTTGGAGAAAGTGGACGTGAACATGGTCCAATTGGATAGTAGTACCGTGGAGCGACTGAATCCCAATCTGTTGCGTCAGCTAATTAAAGAAGCGCTGAAAGAGGAAACCATCAATGCCCGTTTCGACTATGCCTTGTATAATGCCTTTACTACGGAGTTTGTGATTGAGCCGAGTTATGTGGAGCCCGAGAAAATGCTGAAGAGCGACTATGTGTTCCGATTGAACTATAACGAGAAGGTGAGCTCGCCGCACTATATTATTCTCTATTTTCCTGGGGAGCGCGGTATTTTCCTCCAGCGTATGAGCACCATTGTGGCGATGATCCTGTGTCTGATCTTTCTAGTGTCGGCCATCTCCTTCGTGTCGTTATATTCCTTGTACCGGCAGAAAAAAGTGTCGGAAGTGACCAATGAGTTTGTGGATAACATGACTCATGAGTTCAAGACCCCAATCTCCACCATATCTTTGGCTTGCGAAGCCTTGAATGATCAGGAAACCATCGAAAATCCGGAGATGCAACACACCTATGTGCAAATTATCAGCGATGAGAATGAACGGTTACGCTCCATGGTCTCCAATATTTTGCAGATAGCCCAGTTGAAAAAAGGTCAGATCAAGATGAATGTGGAGCTGTTGGACATGCACGAGCTTATCCATAAGGTGGTGGACAGTGTGGCTTTGCTGGTGAACAGCAATGGCGGTGTGCTCAATCTGGCGCTCAATGCCGACAACTGCAAGGTTTTTGGCGACAGAGAACATTTGACGAATGTCTTGGTGAACTTGGTGGAAAATGCTATCAAGTACTCGGAGGAGAAGCCCGAAATCTTAATCAACACCCTTTCGAATGAGAAATATTTCATGTTTTCGGTGACTGACAAAGGAATAGGGATTCCCAAGAGATCCCTACCCGAAATTTTTAATAATTTTTACAGAGTATCCAGCGGCAACGTACACAATGTGAAAGGCTATGGGCTGGGCTTGGGCTATGTGAAGAAAATTGTGACCATGCACAAGGGTAAGATTGAGGTGGACAGCGTGGAAGGCAAGGGCAGCACATTCATGATTTCGCTGCCGTTCAAGCGGTAGCGTTACAGTTTTTCGTTGCCAATAATCTTGTGGATGGCATCGCGACGTTCCTGCTTTGACTGGAAAAGAATACCCTGCTTGTTCAATGCTCGTTTGGCTCGCTCATAGTTAAAGGTGTGGATGTAAGCCAACTGTAAGTAAAGGTGACTATGGCGTATGTCGGAAGTGCCGGAGATGTTGTTGGCGGGATAGCGGTATTGACCTGTGAAGTCGCTTTTGAAACTGCAGCTGACGCCGAAGATCCCCCTTAGGAAATCCCCGTAAGGTAGCATGTAATAGGCGCCAAGTCCGCACATCATGTCACAAACAATGCCATTGTCGTTTCTATGGATAACGTGCTCATAAATAAGCGTTTTGTCTTCCGGATCCAAGGAGCTCAGATAGCTGTCGTTGTAGTCGGTGATTACATAAGAAGATGGACCGTCCAATAATTGTTTGAATTGAAATCCGCGCAGGGTACCGCCCATTTCGCCTAAGAAGTAGAAGTCTTTGCCGACAGGAAAGTGAAATTCAAACTTAAGGGGCAGAGACCATACCGTTTCCATACGGTTCTGTCGTTTGCCATAATAGTTGAGCTCTTCCGTGTTGTTTTCATGCCCAGGAATGGAAGTGTAGTAGGGCTCCTCAACTATCAGTGTGTGCTGCCCCCAATTCAATGCAGCAGATATGCCAAAATAACGTGCGAAATGGTACGAGACCTCCAGGCCAACCGAGGCATTCTTGCTCCAAAGTGACTTGGGTACTATAGTGCTGCCTGTTGTAGGGTGAAAGGATGCTGGAGAAAAATAGTCCCCTTCCAAGGTGAGTCCTAAATGAAACCCATTGAAAGGGTAGTGGTGCGGCTTCTGGGCATTGGAGAAGACAATACCCAGCATAAACGGTAAAAGAAAGATGATCTTTTTCATGAGAATGAGGTTTTATTATGAAAATAATTAATAGGAACCATTGCCAACGTTGATGTTGAAAGTCCAACCGTTATGACGGCAGTATAGGTAACTCTCATCAGGATCTATATGCAATTCTTCAATATACTCGGGGATATTTATGGTGATTGGTCCAATTGTTATCGAATGCCCAGAGTCAATATGGGATAGAACCATTGAATAGTCTATTCGAGTTTTTAAATGGTATTTGTTTGCATTGCCCAAAGTGGAATTGGGCCCTATAGAAGAAGTACATTCTTCTGTGGCAATCTTATAACTGTAGGCTTCGCTTGATTCGCCAATGGCACATATAGCGTAATCCCATCTCTTATGACCATTCACGGTTTTATAATTTTTCATGGTAATACTAGCACGTGTTCGACTATCAAAAACATTTGGAGCATAACGGAAAGACCAGGTGAAAAATTTGCCATTTCCGGTTGTATGCGAAATTTTTCCTGTTTTATAATGGGTTGATTTATAACATGCATCTTTGCAACGTTTGAGAATTATATCCGGGATAGTTGAAACCAATGAGTCTAAGGTGTTAATATTCTGAATCTCCCGAATTTCGTCCAGATAGGATATCTGAGAGATAGGAATTAATACACAGTAACCATTGGGCCGAAACTGATATATTATGTTATTGATACAGACTTCATGGTGCTGAGAATATAGTGTTTGTTCGATGGGATTGTTGATGATGGAGTCTTCAGGAGGAGATGTTGTTGATGTTGAATTTAGCCATCGATTTTCAGCTAATTTACATAAATAGCGTAGATTATTTTGGTAGTTTCCCATTTCTAATTCAAATAATTCCAAAGGGATGCAATCGTCAAATTCCATAATAGAGATAATACTATCTAAAGCGTTTTCATCTTCAACACCATATTCGTTAAAAAATAAGTTCGACCATGACTCGTATAAATTAGTTAATTCATCCAATGTGCTAAAGTAGTGCTCAGAATTTTCAAAAACCAGGATGTCGTCATGAATCAATGAAATATTACCGTATTGACCCAAAGGCATTTCTTGATAAAGATCGGAGAGTGCATCATTTAAAGGAAGGGACTTTGAGTGATTCGACACTTCTTTTTGACAACGAATAAATAATGTGGTTGTCATAATAACTGTTAGATAAATAATTGTTTTTTTCATACTTTTTTTTCTGCAAAGTAAGCAAATTTTTCAATTGGAAATTTATGGATCTCAGATGGAATTGAAAATTATGACGAAATTATGCCGAAAATGCCGAAATTATGCCGAAATCATGCCGAAAATGCCGAAATTATGCCGAAATTATGGAAAATCAATATGGTCTTGAGCGGGTGTGGGATGTTTGATCAGGACGAATTGAGCAAAAAAACTGGGAGTTCTGAGGCGTGTATTGGTGATGTGAGGGATACGCTGAAAATGGATAGTCGAAGGAGTTTGATTGCATTGGAAAGAATCTGCATCATACATCGTTTTTTTTTGTATTTTTGCAGCCAATTTTTTTAAGATTATGGATAGGAATACGGTAATTGGATTATTGTTGATTTTCGGCTTGTTCTTGGGGTTTAGCTTCTACCAGTCCAACAAGGCTCGGCAGATTATGCAGGAGCAGGAACAGCAAGCTATGGAGGAGATGGCCCGACAGCAGGAGGATTCCATCAATCAAGTACTCTCACTGACAGTTCAGGATTCACTTGCGGATGCAGCCGCTGCGGTGCCTGAGTCACAGCGGTTTTCTACGCCTCAGTTAGCCAATATGAACGACTATGTGGTGGAGACCAACAAGGCATACTATTATTTTGCCAAGCAGGGCGGATACCTGCGCAAGGTCTGCCTCAAAGAAGCCTACCGCTACACTCCCAAGGATTCGGCCAAGGTGCTGATGGAGATGTTCGAGGATGGCTCCAACATGATCAGTGTTGACCTGCAGTTGCGCGACCAGACCGAAATCGCCACCCGCGACTGCTACTTCCTTTCAGACATGAACGGCGACACCCTGGTGGTGGATGAGCAGAATACCACCCTGTCGCTTCGTATATACCCCAACAACCAGGGTGACTCGCTGGAGTGCCAAACGCTCAACGTGAACTCTTACATCGAGTATCTCTACACCTTTTCGCCCGATGACTACATGTTCAACTATTCGATACGCTTCGTCAATATGGAGCCGTATCTGTATCCCAACAAGCACGACTATACCTTGGAGTGGATCGGTGAGCCCAAGAATGTGGAGAAAAACTACGAGAATGAGAAGATGCTGACATCCATTTATTATATGGACAATACCGATGAGGTGAACAATATAGACGAGCGCAAGGGCGGATCCAAGAATTTCACCTCACCGCTGAAGTGGGTTTCCTTTAAACAGCAGTTCTTTACGGCCACCCTGATTGCCAATGATGGGCAGACCTTCACGTCGGGATCCCTTTCGGCTACCATGCCCGAGAAGGAAGAACGCTCGGTACTCAAGTATTGCCAAGCCGAGCTTGACTTTCAGATGGCCGACCTCAACAAAAGTGCCTTTAACATGTCGATGTACGTGGGCCCCAACCAATACCGACTGCTGAAGGGATATAAGATGCGTTTGGAACGTCAGGTTCCCCTGGGCTGGGGCTTCTTCCTGCTACAATGGATCAACCGTTTTGTCATCATCCCAGTGTTCAACTGGCTGGAGGTTTATGGCTTGAACTACGGCATCATCATCTTATTGCTGACCATCGGCTTGAAGGTGGTGTTGTTGCCAGTCAGCTACAAGACCTACATGTCATCGGCCAAGATGCGCGCTTTAAAGCCGGAACTGGATGCTATCAATGCCCGTTATCCCAAGGAGGAAGACATGATGAAAAAGCAGCAGGCCACCATGTCGCTGTACCGTAGCGCTGGGGTGAAACCTGCTGGCGGTTGTCTGCCCATGTTACTGCAGATGCCAATCCTCATCGCCATGTATAGGTTTTTCCCAGCCTCTTATGAGCTGCGACAACAATCGTTCCTCTGGGCTGAAGACCTCTCTACATACGACTCTATTTGGAACTTCAGTCACAATGTGCCGCTTCTTGGCGACCACCTGAGTCTTTTTACCATACTGATGACTATCGCCACCATCGTATATACGTGGCTCAACAACAGATTGATGAATCCCACGCAAGGCAACAAGGACCAGCAACGCATGATGAATATTATGATGTACATGATGCCGATTATGTTCTTCTTTATGTTCAATAGCTTTGCCTCCGCACTGACCTATTACTATCTGCTCTTCAACTTACTTACCTTCTTGCAGATGTGGATTTTCAGAGCGGCTGTGGATGAGAACAAGCTGCATGAACAACTCAAAACAAATATGCAGAAACCCGTGAAGAAGTCGAAGTGGCAACTCAAGATGGAGGAGCTGCAAAAACAGCAGGTCCAATTGCAGAAGCAACAGCAACAACAGAACAGAAAATCCAAATAACAATTTTTGAGAAAGATGGTGCGTTGTCATCATTAGGTTAAATGAATTAAAATAATAGAAAGATGGAAAATCAAGACAAGAATGAAGTTTTATCTCGCGCAGTGAAAGCAGGTAAAAGAACGTATTTTTTCGATGTGAAGAGCACGAAGACGGGAGAAATGTATTTGACAATTACGGAGAGCAAGCGCAAGTTCAATGATGTGACGGGCATGTTCTTCTATGAGAAGCACAAGGTGTTCTTGTACAAGGAGGATTTTGAGAAGTTTCAGAACGCATTGAACGGCATGGTGGACTTTATCAACACCGGCAAGGTGCCTGAGGAGGTGAACTTTGAAACGGAGGAGAAGTTGAGCGACCGCGACTTGGACGAGGATTTTTCCAATCTTGACTTCACGTTGTAATGGGAAAGATTGTAGCCATAGCCAACCAGAAGGGTGGGGTGGGCAAGACCACCACAGCGGTTAACTTGGCAGCTTGTGTGGCCGCCTTGGACTTGAAGGTGCTGCTCATCGATGCCGACCCGCAGGCCAACGCGTCGAGCGGACTGGGTTTTGAAAAGCAGGACGACACCATCTCCATTTACGACTGCATTGTGGATAACCGCCTGGCCGTGGAGGCCATCCAGCCCACTGAAATCCAGCAATTGCACCTGCTGCCCGCTACCATGGATCTGGTAGGGGCTGAGCTGGAGATGATCTCTTTCGAGCGGCGCGAGTACCGCATGAAAGATGCCATCTATGCGCTTAAAAACGACTATGATTTCATCTTCATCGACTGTGCCCCCTCCTTAGGACTGATTACGCTCAATGCCTTGGTGGCCGCCGACTCTGTGCTGATTCCCGTGCAGTGCGAGTATTTCGCGCTTGAGGGCCTGGGCAAACTGCTGAACACCATCCGCATTGTGCAGACCAACATGAACCCATCCTTGGCCATTGAAGGGATTCTGCTGACCATGTACACGGCCCGTATCAAATCATCGAATGCCGTGGTGGACGATGTGCGCCTGCACTGCAAGGATTTGGTCTTCGACACAATCATTTCGCGTAATGTGCGCCTGAGTGAGGCCCCAAGCTACGGAAAGCCCATCGTACTGTACGATGTGAAGTCCACCGGCTTTAAAAACTACCTGAACTTGGCAACTGAGTTTTTGAACAAAAACGGATATACGATATAAAAACAAGAACTATGAGCAAAACTGAAAAGCCGAAGCCCAGAGGCCTGGAGTCCATTCTGGGAAATGTGAGTATCCCGACGGGGCAGCCTGCCACCAGCCATGCAGGGGGCAACAGCTATTTGCGCCTCGACTCCATTGAGGTGAACCCTTTCCAACCGCGTACCCAGTTTGACGAAGAAGCCCTGGAGGGATTGGCGCAATCTATCAAGACGTATGGATTGATACAGCCTGTCACGGTGCGCCCAATTGAGGGCGGCCGTTACCAGCTGATTTCCGGAGAGCGCCGCTACCGTGCCGCCAAAATGGCCGGGCTTACAGAAATACCCGCCTATGTGCGCACCGTGGATGATGTACAGTCGGTCCAGATGGCCCTCGTGGAGAACATTCAGCGCGCCGACCTAAACCCCATAGAGGTGGCCCTCAGCTACCAGATGCTCATAGATGAGTGCTCCATGACGCAGGAAGAACTGAGTGGCAAACTGGGTAAAGACCGCAGCACGATTGCCAACTATCTGCGCCTGCTTCGACTCTCCACACCAGCTCAAGTTGCTGTTAGAGACGGACTTATCTCTATGGGGCACGCCCTGCCGCTGGTGGCCCTCGATGACGAACATCTCCAACAGAAGGTTATCAAGCAGATTGTGGATGAGAAACTGTCGGTACGGCAGACAGAAATGGCCGTCAAGAAGCTCCGCAACGAGCTTGAACCAGCCAAGCCCAAGGTGCGAATTACCCTGTCCGATGAGGTGCGCGCCTTCCAGACAGCCTTTGGCAAGAAACTGAAATCCAAGGTTAAAATCAAGAAAGACCTCTCCGGCAAGGGCACTATCACCATTCCATTTGCTTCTGATGATGAACTGAAGAAAATCATGGATATCCTGCAATAATCAGCCTCATCATGCGTTCTATATGATTGTGAGACAATATTGCTGGATATTACTGTCATTGTGCTGTCTGCTGGCACGGCCGTTGTCGGCCCAAGTGGACACCATAGCGCCTGTTGTCAGCAATGTTTCCTCCGATGATTCAGCCAAGGTGGTCCGCCATTCGCCCACCGTGGCCATGCTCTGTTCCATAGTTCCTGGCGGCGGGCAAATCTACAACCATAAATATTGGAAACTGCCGATCGTGTACGGAGCCTTGAGCGCCTCAGGGTTCTTTCTCTATTATTCGGCCCACAAAATGGTCACCTATCGCAATGAATTCATCTACCGCCGCGACGGTCTGAATACGCAATTGGATCCCAACTTGGCCGAATTTTCTGATGAGAATATCCTGCAAATGAAAAACAACCAGCGCCGTAATATGGAAATTGCCATCGGTGTTACGGCTGTGCTGTATGTACTTAATATTATTGACGCCATGGTGGATGCACATCTGTATTATTTCGATGTCTCCGATGACTTGTCCATACATTGGAAGCCCACCATGATGCAAAACTACAGCCAACGCAATTATGCTTTTGGGATGACCTTACAGTTGCATTGGTGATTCTTTATAAGAAGATAACTATGGAAGAGAAGATAAAGTTCGCGATAATTGGATATGGCAAGATGGGCAAGATGGTGGAAAGCCTCTTGCGGGCTGCCGGCGAAGAGGTGGTGGCCGTCATTGACGATGATGTCCAATGGGCGCAGCAGTGGAACTCGTTCTGTACGGCCGATGTGGCCATAGACTTCTCCATGCCCGCTGTGGCGGTGGATAACATCCTGAGGGCCTTTGAGGCGCAAGTGCCCATCGTGGTCGGCACTACTGGCTGGTACGACCGATTAGACGAGGTGCTGGACAAAGGGCGTGCGTGTGGCGCCTCCATGGTGTATGGCACCAACTTCAGCATTGGTGTGCACATTTTCAACAGGATGAATGAGTGGCTTGCTGCCGAGATGCGCCAATATGCCCAATACATTGTTGCTATTGATGAAACCCACCATACCGCCAAGAAGGACGCCCCTAGTGGCACCGCCATCACGCTGGCGGAGGGCATTTTGCGACAATATCCGGCATACACCCGATGGCAGTTGACCGCCGAAGGGGAGGACGTGCCCCCGCAAACCATTCCCGTACACGCACACCGACTGGGCGATGTGTCAGGTATCCATACCGTCAGTTGGACATCTTCCGAGGACACTATTACCATCACCCATAACGCCCATGGCCGTCAAGGCTTCGCAGCCGGGGCCATCCGCGCCGCCCGCTGGCTCGTGAACCACCCCCACACAATCTGCCCCTTCACCGAAACCTTTCAAGAATTTATTCACCACTAATCATAACAAAACCTGTCATGTTTATTTCAACTACCGCTCTGTGCGTCATTACCATACTTTTTTTAATAGCGACCCTCGTGGGCCTTTGGGGCATCTTCCGCAAGGCCGGCATTGCCCCCTGGAAATCCTTGATCCCGTTCTATAACGTCTGGGTCTGGATACGCGAAGTCATTCACAAAAAATGGTGGTGGATGCTGCTCTTCTTAGTGCCCTTCCTTAACATCTTTATGTTCTTCTACATTGTTTGGGAGACCATTCATCATTTCAACAAGAACGGCTACGGGGCACTGATACTTGGCACTATCTTCTTTTTTGCCTATCTGCCGTATCTGGGTTTTTCTAAAAAGGAGCAGTATATCGCTGAACTGCCGGAATGGGAAAAGAGCAGCGCCCGCTCCTGGGGCGATGCTCTCATCTTCGCTGTGGCCTTGGCCTACATCATCCGCCTATGCTGGTTTGAGCTATATACCATCCCCTCATCCTCGATGGAAAGCTCCCTAATGGTGGGCGACTTTCTAACCGTTTCCAAACTTTCGTACGGTGTGCGTATGCCTAACACACCATTGGCCATACCTTTCATACACAACTCCTTGCCAAAGTCAGATGTAAAGTCCTATTCCAAACTCATACAGATTCCCTATATGCGTACCAAGGCGTTGCGCCCCGTGCGTAACAACGATGTAGTGGTCTTCAACTACCCCGATGGTGACACGGTTGCCATTGAGCGGAAGGCTGAAAGCTACTATGCTATCGTCAGGGAGTTTGAGGAGATGCTCAACCCTAATGCAACGCCCGCACAACGCCGTGATGTGTATGGCCGCTACAGTCCCGAAATGATCCAGCATTTCCAGCAGAAATATGCAGGAGCCTACTATCCAGGCAAGGGCCGTGAGGCAGTGTGGAAAGAGTACCATATCATTGACCGCCCCGTGGATAAGCGTGAGAACTATGTGAAACGCTGTATCGCGGTGGCTGGCGACAAACTGCAAATCATCGACAAACAGGTGTATATCAATGATAAAGCCGCCGATAATCCTAAAAGAATGCAGTTTGCCTACTTCGTGAATCACCCTACCGGGATGCAACTGTCGGCAAAAAGGCGCAAAGAGTTGGATATTAACGAGGAAGATGCCCAACGAGTGGATCAATATACGGTCCTCTATCGACTCAATCAAAAGCAGTGCGACAAGATTCGTAAGATGGGCTTTAACGTGGAGGTGTATCAAGACTCTGCCGGTCAGTACGACCCCGCCATCTTCCCTCATTCACCGGCCTATCCGTGGAACAAGGACTTCTTCGGGCCGCTGACTGTGCCCGCCAAAGGCATGACCGTACAACTCGACACGGCCAATATCGTCCTTTATGAGCAGATTATCAGGCAATATGAAGGCAACAAACTGGAGGTGAAGGGTGACAAAATCCTTATTAACGGCCATGAAACCCAACAATATACCTTCCAGATGAACTACTATTTTATGATGGGCGACAATCGCCATAACTCTGCCGACTCCCGTTTCTGGGGATTTGTTCCCGAAGACCATATCGTTGGCAAACCCTCTATGGTATGGCTCTCGTGGGATAAGTACAAATCATTGGGAGATAAGGGCAAAGTGCGCTGGAATAGAATGTTCAAGCGCATAAAAATGTAATTACCAAAACTTCTGCTATTATGCAAACCGTTCCCGTTTATTGTCAAAATTTGAACGCCTTAGTTTATGCTCCCTATGGTCAAAGATTGTGCGATTTTTTAGCGGATCATAATATGACCCCGGAGGATCCATATTTAGGAGCATTAGTCAACAATAAGGCCCGCGATCTGACCTATCAGATTCACAAGCCAGCCCTTATCAACTTTTTCGACTACTATTCTCCTTACGGCAGGGGCTTCTATATCCGTTCGTTGTATCTGGTGCTGTGCAAAACCATACACGACCTGTTCCCGCTGAAAGTGAAACTGCGTATCAAACACACCATCTCAGGAGGACGATACTGTACCTTGGAAAACATGGACGAGCCCCTCACTCAAGAGATAGTGAGTAAAATGCTCCAGCATATGAAGAAAATCGTGCGCCAGAACTTGCCTTTCGAGCGCGTCCTTATGCTGACCTCCGATGCCATCAAGGTGTTTCAGGAACTTGGACTGGAAGATAAATATGATCTCTTCAAGGAGCGGGACAAGATCTTCACCTCTGTCTATCGTCTTGACAAAACCGTTAACTACTATTATGGCTATTTGCTTCCATCCACGGGGTATATCAAACTCTTTGGCTTGGAGTTGTACGAAAACGGTCTCTTGCTCAAAATACCATCTGCCAAAAACATAAAAGTGCTGCCTAAGACGCATGCCTATCCGAAACTGTTTGCAGTTTACAAATTCTCCAAAGAATGGTCGGAAAAGTTAGGTGTTTCGACAGTAAGTGATATGAATAAGCTGATTGCGGATGGCAAGACCAAGGAAACCATCCTGGTGGCGGAGGCTTTTCAGGAGAAATGGATTTCCAATGTGGCTGATCAGATATATAAGAAGGGTGGGGTGAAGATGGTGCTCATATGTGGGCCGTCCAGTTCCGGCAAGACGACTACTTGCCGCCGCCTGTCAGTGCAGTTAGGTGTATTAGGCTTCAATTCAGTGCAGATTTCGGTGGACGATTTCTTTGTGGAACGTGACGCCACACCGTTGGATGAGCATGGCGAAAAAGACTTCGAGGCACTGGAAGCCATTGACCTGCCGCTCTTCAACGATACGCTGAAGCGGCTCATTGCCGGGGAACGCGTGCCCATTCCGACCTTTGATTTCACCAAGGGAGCCAAAGTGTGGACCGGCAAGACCCTGCAGTTGGAAAAGAACTCCATCCTGGTGGTGGAGGGTATCCATTGCCTGAATCCCAAGTTGACAGAGCAAGTGCCCGAAGCGTTGAAGTTTAAAATTTTCGTTTCAGCGCTTACCTCTATCTCGGTGGACCGTCATAATCCAATTCCTACCACGGATAACCGCCTCATTCGTCGCATTGTGCGCGACTACAACTATCGTGGATATTCTGCATTAGACACCCTGCGGCGTTGGCACAGTGTGCGCAAGGGAGAGGAGAAGAATATCTTCCCTTATCAAGAGAATGCGGATGTGATGATCAATACCTCGCTGATTTTTGAGTTGGGTTTACTGAAAAACTATGCGATTCCGATCCTGAACGAGGTGCCGGAGACGGCGCCGGAATATGCGGAGGCCACGCGTCTGCTCAAGTTCCTGTCCTATTTTCACTCTATCCCCGAGAGTGATGTGCCGGGCACGTCCATATTGCGCGAGTTTGTGGGAGGCAGCAAATTTACCTACTGATGGTTTGTCTGTTAGGTTCCGGAAATGTGGCCACATGGATGGCAGATCGCCTGCGGGGGCGTCGTGATTTTCCCGTGACACAGGTCTATAGCCGGCAGATGGCCCATGCGCGTGCCCTGGCCGACACGCTGGGCGCTGATGCCGTGGACAACCCCAAACAGATAGATTCCGCCTGCCAGATCTTCATCTTCGCCCTAAGCGATGACGCCCTGCCGCAGGTGCTTTCGCAGATTCCTTTCAAAATGACTCTGGCCGTGCATACAGCGGGTTCTGTCCCACAGGATGTGCTGGCCCCTTATGCGGAACACTATGGCGTACTCTATCCGTTGCAAACCTTCTCCAAAGATGCGGACATGTCACAGCTTATCGTGCCACTGTGTGTGGAGGATGCCTTTGCCGGCGCACAACGTGACGTGCTGCATGGCCTTGCCCACACCCTGTCTGACACCGTGCGCGTTATGGATAGCCGGCAACGCTTCTATGCCCATGTCGCCTCCGTCTTCGCATGCAACTTTTCCAATGCGCTCTATACTGTTGCCGATGAAATACTGCAACAACACGACATGCGGATGGAATTGCTGATGCCACTGCTCAAACAGACAGTCGCAAAATTGGACGAAATGCCGCCCAGAGAGGCTCAGACGGGTCCCGCCAAACGGCGTGACACGTCCGTTATGCGCCGTCATGTGGAGGCCCTGAACCAGCCTCAATGGGAGGAAATTTATCGCGTGATGTCCGATTTAATCATCTCTCAGCAACGTGAAAATATTTGATTGACAGGCGATTGGTTTTAATAAACATTTCGATGTGGATTATTTTTCCATGATATTCATCTTATGTTAAAAAAAACATTATTTTTGCACTCGCTTGTTTTAAGTAAAAGAAATTATTTATCAAATTATAAATCAAAACAATATGCAAAAGAAAGGTAATAAATACGGCACCCATCGTGTCATCGAGCCTAAAGGTGTACTTCCCCAGCCTGCCAATAAGATTGACAACAATATGGATGATATTTATGACAATGAAATCCTTATTGATGTACAGACTTTGAACATCGATTCTGCATCATTTACCGATATTCATGAGTATGCCAAGCAACAGGCCGGCGAGGGCGCTTCCCGTGAAGCTATCATGGAGGAGGTGAAGAAGGAGATGCTGTTGAATGTTGAACTTCAAGGCAAGCATAGAAACAGAAGGACCGGTTCCGGCGGTATGCTTCTTGGCCGCGTGGAGAAAATCGGTGATGCCTTGAAGGGCAAGATTGACTTGAAGGAAGGTGACCGCATCGCCACATTGGTAAGTCTTTCTCTGACTCCTTTGCGTATTGACGAGATTCTTGAAATCCGCGAGGATGTTGACCAAGTGGATATCAAGGGGAAGGCAATCCTTTTCGAGAGCGGTATCTATGCCAAGATTCCTACCGATATGCCTGAAAAACTCGCTTTGAGTGCCCTTGACGTGGCAGGCGCTCCTGCCCAAACAGCCAAACTGTGCCAATATGGCCAAACTGTCTTGATTCTCGGTGCCGGTGGCAAGAGCGGCATGCTCTGCTGCTATGAAGCAAAGAAACGCGTGGGCGTCACCGGTAAGGTTATCGGTATTGCTAATAGCCCCAAGAGCACACAACGTATCAAAGACCTCGGCTTCTGCGATGTTGTTGAGTCTGCCGCTGGAATGACCCCCGTGCAAGTGTATGAACTCATCGAAAAGCTCACAGACGGCAAGATGGCTGATGTCACTATCAACTGCGTCAACGTTCCTGACCAGGAGATGACCGCTGTGCTTTGCACCAAAGACGACGGTATTGTTTATTTCTTCTCCATGGCAACATCCTTCACTAAGGCAAGCCTCGGCGCCGAGGGCATCGGTAGCGATGTGAACATGATTATGGGTAACGGCTATACGAAGGGACATGCTGAATTCACTCTGCAAGAACTGCGCGAATGCCCTGAGCTTCGCAAAATCTTCGAGGAACTTTACGCATAACCCAACACCATATAGTAATAATTTTTTGACGAGAAAAAGCAGAGCCCAAGCTCTGCTTTTTTTATTTGCAACGTAGAAACATGCCTTCGCTCTACGCGGGGTAAGGGAAATTTGTGTACTTTTGCGGGTTATAATTTTAAATTATGAATACACTGAAATATACCTTATCTATCCTTCTCTGCGGCCTCTTCTTGAACCTGAGCGCACAGTCTCGCGAATTGGTGATTTTGCACACCAATGACACTCATAGTCAGATAGAACCCTATACATACAAGTCGGACGTTAACGTGGGAGGCGTGCTGCGCCGCGACGCCTATGTCTCTGAAATGCGCGAAAAACATGCCAACGTCTTGCTACTTGATGCCGGCGACTTTTCTCAAGGTACCCCGTACTTCAATTTTTTCAAAGGGTATATGGAGATTATCTTGATGAACCAGATGGGGTATGATGTGGCCACACTGGGTAACCATGAGTTTGATAACGGATCTGCCGAACTGGCCAAACGCCTCCGTAAGGCTAAGTTTCCTGTGGTTTGTTGCAATTACCAATATCATAACAAGGCATTGAAACGGGTGATGAAGGAGTATGTTATCATCAAAAAGGGCGGTCTCAAGATTGGCGTTTTTGGCTTGTGTGTCAACCTGAACTCGTTGGTGTCTCCAGACATAGCATCGGAAATTACCTACTTGGACCCGATACCCGAAGCTAAACGGATGGTCTCATTGCTGCGCGCCAAGGGATGCGACATGCTCATCTGCCTCTCACATCTCGGCTTGGAAGGAGGAAAGGATTGTGACAAGAACCTTGCTTGCGAGGTGCCTGGTATTGACCTCATCATCGGCGGCCACTCTCACACGGAACTCGCCGAACCGATAGATCTATGCAATACTCGTATCCACCAGATGACCAACCGCGGCAAGTGTATTGGAGAAATTACTGTTAACTATTAGCATACATTATATCTATAACTGATGAAGAAAATTATGGTTACTGGTGGCTGTGGCTATATTGGATCCCACACCATCATTGAATTAGTGCAGAGTGGACGTTACGAGGTGATTTCTGTGGATAGTAATGTGCGGAGTACTCCCGAGACCATGGATCGTGTGGCGCAGATTACGGGTGTGCGTGTGCCTAACTATCAACTGGATATCTGCGATAAAACCTCTTTTTTCAAGATATTCGAAGAACATACCGACATTGTAGGCATTATTCATTTTGCCGCTTACAAGGCAGTGGGCGAGTCGGTGGAGCAACCCCTGATGTATTATCGCAACAATTTGGGCGCACTGGCCAATGTGCTGGAGTCCTGCCAGAAGTTCCACGTGCCGGCATTGATATTCTCATCATCCTGCTCTGTGTATGGCGATGTACACCATCTGCCTGTCAGTGAAGAGACGCCTATGGGGGTGGCTGCATGCCCCTATGCACATACCAAACAGATAGGAGAAGAGATGATCCGCAATATGCTGGTACCTAATCCCGATATGAACGCACTGATATTGCGCTATTTCAATCCCGTGGGGGCGCATGTGTCCGGCCTGAATGGGGAACTTTCACCCGACAAACCTAACAATCTTGTGCCCATCATCATGCGCGTGGCATCCGGTAAACAACCCTCTATGACTGTCTTTGGAACCGACTACGAAACACGTGACGGCTCTTGCATCCGTGACTATCTGCACGTTTCCGATATCGCCGATGCCCATGTCAAGGCGTTAGACTATCTGTTGGAACATCGGAATGCCGACCAGTGTGAAGTCTTCAACTTGGGCAGTGGCAACGGTATTACCGTACTGGAGATGCTTCGCGCTGCCGAGGAGGTCACTGGCCATAAACTGAACTATGAGCTTGGCGCGCGCCGACCGGGTGACATCCCCGCTATCTTTGGCGATAGCTCCCGTGCTAACAACCTCCTGCATTGGCATTGCCGCTATGGCGTTGACATGATGATGGAAAGCGCCTGGAAGTGGGAACAACATCTGAATTCCGAGAACCTTAATTTTGAAAGCTATGATTAAACTTCTGATTCTACAAATTTTGGCGCATTTCATCAGCGATTTTTATTTGCAAACAGAAAAATCCTGCCAAGACAAGATGGAGAACGGTTTCAAGTCACTGCAACTATACCTTCATGTGGCCATTACCTTTCTGTGCTCTTGGCTGTTTTCATTCTTATACCCCTTCACAATGTCCTTCTGGTGGGCAGCCTTGATTATTGCCTTGACTCATGGCATTCTGGACGGGTTGAAATCCGTTTTCAAGAAGGTTCCATGGATTTTCTTCATCGATCAAGCATTACATTTGGTTGTTATCTTTGTGGTGGTGATTTGTTTTGAAAAGACGGTGTATTATCATATCCCGTTTGGCTATGAAAATGTCATGACATTTTTCAACAGGATTTCTATGCCTACCTTGCTCTGGTTTACAGCTTTTACATTTTGCCTTCGTCCTGCCAACCTTTTTGTCCGCGAAATACTGGAGAATGCCCATATTAAGTTGCCGCAGGCTAATGAGGCTGCTCAATACGAACCGGAAGTTGCCGGTGATGAGCGGGTTGAAGACAGGGTGTGCGTGTCTAATGCTGATCGGGTGATTGCCCTTGTGGAACGCGTGCTGATATTGGTCTTTATGCTCATAGGCCATTTTGAAGTTATTGGCTTCCTTTTGCTGGCTAAAGCGCTTGTACGCTTCAAGGATGCTACCACAGATAAGTCAGAATATGCGCTGGTGGGTACATTGCTGAGTTTCAGTATGGCCATAGTGGCCGGCGCTTTGGTGTTGTGTTTGCTGAATATTGTGTAAACTCGTAAATAAATATAATAATCATGCCTGAAAACCTTCGTCTTGTAGCCGACCTTGCCTTGATCCTGATTTCTGCGGGGGTAGTCACCATTATTTTCAAACTGCTTAAGCAACCCTTAGTGCTTGGCTACTTGGTAGCTGGCTTTTTAGTGGGGCCTCATCTGCATATTTTCCCCACCGTGACGGATGTGGCTGATGTGGAAGTGTGGTCTGAGATTGGTATCATCTTTATGATGTTTGGTCTTGGTTTGGAATTCAGTTTCAAAAAATTGTTTTCGGTGGGCAGTAAGGCCTTTGTAACAGCCTTGTTAGGTATCGTGGGCATGATGGGCGTGGGCGTCCTCCTCGGCTTTATCATGAATTGGGATGTGATGCAGAGCATCTTCTTGGGAGGTATGCTCTCCATGTCGTCCACAGCCATCATTATCAAGGCATTCGATGATCTGAAAATGAAAGGGGAGTCCTTTGTTGACCTTACGATGGTGGTGCTGATTATCCAAGACATTGTGGCCGTGGTGATGATGGTGTTGATGTCCACCGTGGCTGCCAGCAAGAACGCCTCTCCCGGTAAAGAGATGGCAATGAGCATCGTGAAACTGATCTTCTTCCTGATCCTCTGGTTTGTCACTGGTATCTATCTGATTCCTTCATTTTTCAGGTTGGCCAAGAATTATATAAATGATGAAAACTTACTGATCATCTCTATAGGTCTGTGTTTTGGCATGGTGATTTTCGCCAATAAGGTTGGCTTCTCATCGGCTTTGGGTGCCTTTGTGATTGGCTCTATCTTATCTGAAACGGTTGAAAGTCATCGTATTGAGGAACTTACGAAAAGTATCAAAGACCTTTTTGGGGCTATCTTTTTCGTGTCTGTAGGTATGATGATCGACCCCGCGGTGTTGCAGCAGTATTGGAAACTCGTTCTGACGTTGGTGCTTGTCACCTTGATAATCAAGACTTTGATTTCTGTGGTGGCGGCTGTGCTGGCTGGTGCCAACCTGGAAGTCTCGGTTAAAACGGGTTTCACACTCTCGCAGATTGGTGAGTTCGCCTTCATTATCGCCTCCGTGGGTGTGTCTCAAGGCGTGATGCCAGCCTACATTTATCCCGTCATCATCGCCTCATCCGTCATTACCACGTTCACTACCCCGTATTGGATACGTGCCGGGCAGCCTGTTTACGCTTTTCTTTGCCGAAAGATGAACCCGTCGCTACTGGCGCGCATTGATGAATACACACTGCTCGGCAAAGAGACCCACACCAAAGACTGGAAAAGCATTATTACCCATAGTCTGCCCCGAGTGCTGGTCTTTTCAGTGATTAGCTTGGCACTCTTGCTCTTGGTGTTCGACTACGTTTTACCCTTTGTGGAACAGATCGAGTTGTTGCAGAAACTGCCCAAGTGGCTGTATAGTCTGATTATGGCCGGCTCGGTGGTGCTGTTGATAGCCCCTTTCCTTTATGGAATCGTATATAACAACTACAAGACCCGTACCCTCTATTCTGAATTGGTAAAGCAGCATAAGGGAAATGTGCTGGTAATCACAGTGTGGACAATCTTCCGATTTCTGATAGCCGGTTTCTTTGTCTTCTCCATTTTGGTGAAATTCTTCAGTTATACCAAGTGGGTCATCATTCTGATCTCTATTTTAGTGGTGCTTTTCGTGATTTTCTCCAATAATACTTTGCGAAGATTCACCTTTTTGGAGTCGGTATTCATGAAAAATTTGAATGCCAAGGATGACAAATAGGGCAGTTGTTATGGCAGAAAACCCGCGTGGAAGGTGTAAGGGAGCAGATCGGCCACACACCGTATGATATAGATGGGCCCTGTTTGCCCTGAAAGGATGACCTCGATGGGTTGGTTGAATTTCTGTTCATACTCGTAGAGCACCTGGCGGCAGCTTCCGCAGGGCGACACAGGCATAGTCAGTGGCTCGTCGGGGTTGATGGCGGTGATGGCAATCTTGGAGAAGGGCACCTCCGGATATTGGGCAGAGGCAGAAAATGCCGCCGTGCGTTCAGCGCAAAGCCCGCAAGGATACACCGCGTTCTCTTGGTTGTTACCAGTGACAACTACCCCGTTGTTG
>CALDIA010000163.1 GCA_937901455.1 uncultured Bacteroidales bacterium
GAATGGGGCAAACGGTCAACCTTATTCAGGCATTAACATCACTCCTAATTCCTCACTCCTAATTCCTAATTCCTAATTCCTCACCCCTCCATAATCCCCACCGCCTGCGCCTCGGTGATCTCCTGGTCGAGGGCGGCGGCGATGAGCTTGTTCTCCTTCAGCTTCGCCCACTGGTCGGCGGGCACGGTGATGGTGCTGCCGTTGATGTTGAGCTGGATGTTGATGGTGTTCTTCTCCATCATGGCGGGGTCCATCGGGTCGCTCGGCATGTTGGAGAGGTAGCGTTCCAGGGTGGCCAGGTTCTTGGCGCGGGTGGCCGCGTCGCACTCCCCGCTGTGGATCTCCTTCAGCAGGGCGGTGAGGAACACCGTGGTCAGGAAGTCGCGCTCCATCCGCATTGTGGGATTCCAGATGCGGATGCCGTAGTTCACGTAGGTCAGGGCGGTGCGCTCCGTAAGCTCCGGGTGCAGGGCGCACATCTCCTTCACGGCCACGCTCTTGTTGGGGTAGCCGCACACAATGCGGTAGGCGTCGCGGGTGAGGTCGAGCTTGCGCCGCTGGTCG
This sequence comes from uncultured Bacteroidales bacterium, assembly GCA_937901455.1. Lineage (GTDB taxonomy): Bacteria > Bacteroidota > Bacteroidia > Bacteroidales > WCHB1-69 > F23-D06. Next base: position 565 of record CALDIA010000163.1, read on the forward strand.
GCGTTCAGCTCGTCGCCGCGCCCCTGCATCACCGCAAGCGCAATGGCCTCGAAGTCGCTCTCCGCGGAGCTTCCGTAAGGCTTTCTTACCGATGGGAGTTTTGTTTCAGTCATTTGGATCTCCTTTCCAATTCTTTAACGATAGCATTATATTCCTTCTTCAAGGTCTTCAGTTTCTTTTGGTATTCATCGCGTTTCGGTCCGGGTGGCATCGGGGCGGGTGAGTCGCCCTTGCGGATGGTCTGATATTGCAGCATATTCTGCGTTTTGGTGATAGAGGAACGAAGGGCGGAGCGGCGTTTGGACAGGTCAAGGTCGGACTTGGATACAACCTGTAGAGACGTGTCATGGCGCGTCTCTACGGGTGCGACCATCGTCGGCTGTTTCTCCGGCGGTGCCGCCAGCATTTCCCGTATCTCCTTGGCCACCCTTTCGCGGGCGGGGCCCCCGCTACCAAATTAATCGGCCATCTCTTTGGTCGATTTTTTTGTTTTCCCCAGTTAAACTACTCAGTCGTCAGTTTGATCAAAAATATGTACTTTTGCGCTTTCATTATTTGTTTCTGTTGTTGATATGAGAAAGATAGTTTTAGCTTTTTTGTTTTGTCTTGCTGCCTTGGTAGGCACTGCCCAGACCCATCCGATGCGTTTTATGGGAATAGGTATGAATAGCACCCTGTCAACTTTTGTTTCTAAACTGAAAGGCAAGGGATTTGTGGAAGACCCGAACCATAGTAAACCTAATATGGTTGTGTTGAAGGGTGTCTTTGCCGGTGAACGTGTGAAGCTTGAGGTGAAATCTGCGGCTAAAACCCATCTGGTTTATAGCGTGAATGTCTATTTCAACATGAGTACACAATTTACCTATCCTGACTTGCAAAGTAGAATTACTAGTAAATATGGTGAACCAGTACTGGAATTGAACAATGTTAAAGAAGAACCTGTATTTGTGAAGTACACCACTGACTACACCCGGTGGCAACTTGATACGGATACCGTAACGCAGGCCTATAATGCTATTGTACTTTCAAAATGCAGCTATCATAGTACTTCCCCATTAACCATCACCTACCTCGATGGTAAGAATTCAAAAGTGGAGGCGCTGGAGGTGAACTCTGATTTTTAATCGACAGCGTCATACTCACGACAAAAGTGTACCATTCATAGCTCTTTGTGCTATTTCTTTCCTTAGTAAAATAATTCTCGTTTTCTCTCGTTACTCATATGTTGAATAGAAATTTATTGTACATATGAATGTGAAGATTTTGTGGGCGGATGATGAGATTGAACTCCTCAAACCGCATATTATGTTTTTGAAAACCAAAGGTTATGATGTGATTCCCGCTTTGAGTGGAATGGAAGCTTTGGAAATATTGAAAAAAGAGTTCGTTAATATCATCTTCTTGGATGAAAATATGCCAGGGCTTAGTGGTTTGGAAACTTTGCAGCGGTTGAAAAAGCTGTATCCCCATATTCCGATTGTAATGATTACCAAGAGCGAGGAAGAACATATCATGGAAGATGCTATTGGCGGAGATATTGCCGACTATCTCATCAAACCGGTGAATCCCAACCAGATTCTTCTATGCTTAAAGAAAAATATTGATAAGAAAAATATTGTAACCAACAAAGTGACTATCGATTACCAGCAGGCATTTAGACAATTGTCGTTGCGCATGTCTGACCACCTGTCGGTTGCCGAATGGAATGCCCTCTACAAGGACTTGGTGGACTGGGAGATGCAAATTGAGAAAATAGAGGATGATAGTATAGCTGAGATGCTGGCCGATCAAAAGGAAGAGGCCAATGTGCAGTTCTCCAAGTTTGTGCAAGCTAATTATCTGAATTGGGTGAACGGACGAGGTGGCGAGAAGCCCTTGCAGTCGCATACAATACTCAAGGAAAAAATGTTTCCCGAATTGGATGAGAATCATCCGACATTTCTCTTTGTGATTGACAATCTGCGGTACGATCAGTGGCGCAGTATTTATCCTTTGGTGCATGACTATTATTATGTGGATGACGAGACAATATGCTATAGTATCTTGCCTACGGCTACGCATTATGCACGAAACGCCCTCTTCTCAGGTCTGATGCCGTCTGTAATCGCGCAAAAATACCCCCAACTATGGCTAAACGAGCAGGATAACGGCAGCAAGAACCAATTTGAGGAGGAACTTTTGGGCGAGTATCTCAAGCGCTATGGCAAAAACATCAAATATTCCTATTCCAAGATTTTGAATGCGGAGTTCGGAAGAAAGGTGTTCGACAATTTCCATAGTCTGATTAATAATCCATTGAATGTCATTGTGTTCAATTTCGTGGATATGCTTTCCCATGCTGGAACGGATGTTAATGTGGTGCGCGAACTGGCCGATGACGAAAAGTCTTACAGGAGTGTTACGGTTTCATGGTTCTCCAATTCCATTCTGTTGGAAATGCTTAAGTATCTTTCTGAGCGCAAGGCTACCGTTTTTCTTACCACCGACCACGGCACTATTAAGGTAAACCGTGCCATTAAGATGGTGGGCGAGCGCGACCTGAACACAAATCTACGCTACAAGGTGGGTCGTAGTAATATGGATTATCCCAGCAAAGATGTTTTCGAGATTAAAAATCCAAAGGAGGCCTTTTTGCCAACTACTAATATGACTCAACGCTTTATCTTTGCCACTCGCTCCGATTTCTTCGCCTATCAGAATAACTTCAACCATTATGTAAACTTGTACAAGAATACTTTCCAACATGGTGGCATATCTATGGAAGAAATGATGGTTCCTTTTGTCAAACTGTTGCCAAAGTAGTGGCTTCTGTCCTCAATGAAAAAGCGCGGCCGTTTTCTCTATAAATTTTTAATAGCTGTTGAAGTGCTGTTTCTTACGTTTGGCGTCAGCACTTGCAATAAGTTACCTGTTGACCGAGCGGAGCGTGAACAGCAAACGTTTCATCACACTTCCGATGCAACACATGTCACAACAAAACAAAATCTGGATTTTACAATCTTAGACGACCGCTTTTATTATGAGGGTCTTATAGACAATGATGCATATATCTTTAAAATCACCCAAAAGGGAAGAAGTGGGTTCTCCGGCATTTTTTATCCTCTTGATTCTACTATTACATGGCTTCAGCCAGAACCTTTCAGTGTCAGTTTGCAAAATGGCAAATCGGTGTTCAGTGCCCGAAACGAGAAGATCTCGTTTGAATTTGATGTGGTGATTGATTCATTTTCCATAACAGGGACTTATGTTGAAAAGTCTTTCAATCCGATTCCTAAGTCTGGACATTTCATCTTTGTCAGATACGAAAATCCGCCATTCCAAAGGTTGAAAGAGGTGCGATATAAAGAGGAGGTCTATGGTGTTAAAGTGCAGAAGGATGTAAAGTATGGGCATGCTAAAGGCTTCTGGGCATCTTATGTGCTCAAGGATACGAAATACCTCAGGATGCTGGTCAAGAATTTTAGCAAGACAATCACGCCCAAGGATTTGGATCTTACTTTGGATGTGTATTATCCCGACGAGGATACAGTTACTATGCGCCCGTTGTTTGTCTTGTTGCATGGCGGGGCGTTCTATTTTGGAGACAAAGGAGCAGAGACGATGAGACTGTGGTGCGAGCATTTTGCCAAGATGGGGTATGTGGTGGCATCAGCCAATTATCGGATGGGCTTTATGCCGAATAAGCAGTCCATTCAACGGTGCGGTTATTCTGCCATTCAGGATGCGCATGCAGCTGTGCGCTACTTGGTGCACCATGCTGAAGAGTATGGTATCGACACAAACAATGTTTTTGTTGGTGGTACCAGCGCCGGTTCCATTACGATGCTTTCCATGGTATTTATGAACGATCAGAATTGCCCTGATTTTGTGCGTGGGCATCGTTTTGCGAAACGGTTTGGATCACTTCATACGGCTGATAATAATCTTCGCAATACCTTTAAGGTCAAAGCAATCGCTAATATGTGGGGTGCAGTTTATGAATTGGATGAGATAGCAAGTAATCCCGTTCCCACCATTTCGTTCCACGGTGATCAAGACAAAATTGTGCCTTTCGATGCGGGTGTCCCATTCTCAGAAGTGAAAGGTTCAATCGGAGAGATGCTCTTTGACACAATGTATGGATCTCAGGCCATACACCGTTATCTTGACTCTTTACATGTTCGCAATGAGTTCTATCCGCTCGCTGGAAAGAAACATTCTCCATACGAAGATGCGAACGGAAATGTGAACGATATTTATTATTTTATTCAGGATAAGATGCAAAACTTCTTCTACAATACGATGGAGCAAGATGTCCGTATCAAACGGGTTTCCAACCAACCGTTAGAATACGTGATAGAACATCCGGATGTGGATGAGGTGATGTGGAAAGCAGAAGGCGGTTTTGTTTGGCGGATGGAAAACGGGAAGGTGTGTGTGGTATGGCGTTCTGATGCGCCACGACATACCCTTGTGGCAACAGGTAGGCTCCGAAGTGGCCTGGTTTTTTATAAGCGTATGAATGTTTCAAAACCCTATAAAATATGACAAAAGGACTGCCCAGGATGCTGGACAGTCCTTGTTCTTTTAATACTTTGTCCTACTGTCTTTGACTAATGAAGAAGTCGTTCACCACAAGTCGGACGAGTACACCATAGTTAAAGTTGAAGGAACGCTCTTGCAATGGCTTAATGCCCAAAGAAGACATACACCCGTAGAATGTGGGGTCGATGGATACAAACTTGTTGACAACAATCTTGATTCCTGCAGCAAAGGAGAACCCATAGCCAGGTCCGCCGTAAATGATGTCGTAAGTGTTCATTTGAGCGCCGGGCACGTAGTTTTGGCCCATGTAGGGATCAAGCAGTGTCCAGGTTCGCTCGCCTATGGCTGCCTCCAGAACCTTGGCTTTGGCAAAATTGAATTGTGCACCAAGCTCAATAAAAGGCTTCGCTATGGGATTCAACTGACTGATAAGGTAGCTGACGGAGAGGTCAATCATGGAACGATCTTCTTTGCCGTGCAACTCCATGACGGGTGCATTGATTAGATTGCCCGATACGGAGGAGTAGTTAAGCAGTAGTTGGCTTGATGTGGTTAATCGACAGAAGGAGTATGAGATTGAGAGCCCCCAATTGTGCCCGAACTTATAGCGCGCGCCCAGATTGAGCATTGTCTTGACTTTATATCGCACATTCCAGTCCAGGTTTTCCTCGAGGTATGAAATCTCGTCGGAGAGACTCACATGAGGATAGAGATTGTTAACCTCTTGTCGAATTTCATCGTACCAGTAATGGTTGTCGAAGATGTAGTCGAGGTTGCACTCATTGCGCCTGCTTCCGTTATAGTAGAGAGCGTTCTTTTTATTGGCGAAGAATGCGCCGGCGCCGATGTATAGGTCAAAGCCTTTGTCGTACCAGGTGGTGTCGTTATAGTGTACAGATTCTTGGGCCGACCCTTCAAGGTGGGGAAGGCAGAGCAGTGCTGCAAGTGATATTATGATGATATGCCGATATTTCACAGGGCTGTTTTTAAAGATGCACGCACTCTTTGTAGGCATCTGCGGCGGCTTCCATTATGGCTTCCGACAGGGTGGGGTGTGGGAAGATTGCGTGGATGATATCTTCACCTTTCATTTTGTTCTGGCGTGCCATGACGGCGCCGGCAATCATTTCGGTTACGTTGTCGCCTATGAGATGACAGCCAAGCCATTCGCCGGTTCGTTTGTCGAAGATGACCTTGACGAGACCGTCGCGGCTGCCGGAGGCAGTTGCTTTGCCAGAAGCAGTAAAGGGGAACTTGCCAATGAGCACCTCCCGGCCCAGCTCAGCGCAGGCTCGTTCGGTCATGCCCACAGAAGCAATCTCTGGGGTAGTGTAGGTGCAGCCTGGAATGTTGGCGTAATCAACGGGAACGGGGTTTTTGCCGGCAATCTTCTCCACGCACACCAAAGCTTCATGGGAGGCTACGTGTGCAAGGGCGGGGCCGTGCACGATGTCTCCGATGGCATAAACACCCTCTATGCTGGTCCTGTAGTAGTCGTCCACAATGATTTTACCGCGTTCGACCGCAATGCCGCACTCTTCCAAACCGAGTCCTTCGAGATTCGTCTGTACACCCACTGCAGAGAGGACAATGTCGCAGGTTAGCTCCGTTACTTTCTCTTTGGCATCCTTGACGGTCACCTTGCAGATGCCGTCTTCTACAACCACTTGTTCTACAGATGCGGATGTCATGGTCTTGATGCCGGCTTTGCGGAAACAGCGGGCAAGGGTAGCAGCGATATCGTCATCCTCTACAGGGACAAGCCGAGGCATGTATTCCACTATAGTTACTTTGGTGCCCATGGAAGCGTAGAAGAAGGCCAATTCACTACCGATGGCGCCAGAACCCATCACTACCATGGTCTCGGGTAACTTGGGCAGGGTCAGGGCTTCACGGTAGCCAATGACGTGTACACCGTCTTGCGGCACATTAGGCAAACTGCGGGAACGCGCACCCGTAGCTAAGATGATGTGTTTGGCCTCATAGACAGTGACAGTGCCTTCGGCATCCGTTACGGCCACCTCATGATTGCTCTGCAACTTGCCCGTGCCCGCGATGACGGTCACGTTATTCTTTTTGAGCAGGTATTGAACACCCTTGCTCATCTGCTCTGCCACACCGCGACTGCGCTTTACAACAGCCTCAAAGTCTGGTTTGACAGTGCCCTCAAGGTCGATTCCATAGTCGGCAGCGTGAGACATGTAGCGGTACACTTGTGCAGACTTTAACAAAGCCTTGGTAGGTATGCATCCCCAATTCAGGCAGATGCCTCCCAACTCGGCACGTTCTACTACGGCCACTTTCATTTCCAATTGTGCCGCTCTGATGGCAGCCACATATCCGCCAGGACCACTCCCGATAACGATTACATCATAGTTCTCCATATTTAATATCTTATAAGGTGTAACATTATAAATCTCGTGTCAAAAAATAGACGGTGCAAAAATAGCAATATTTTGTGACAATTGTTTACCAGTTTAAGATGATGAAGATCGATAAGCCAACAAAAACATATTTATCCCCTAAATGCCATATCAACCAACCTTGCGAAGTCTGTTGACAGGCATGAGACGCTGGTATGAGGCTGCGGAGGTGAATATTTTTCTGAAAAAAACGGATTTGCTCGCTGCTAACTGGTCTCACGGGAGGCGATGATCGTTAGATCTGAACAAATCTGCTTGTTAATATTACAGTGCCCACAATACCAGCCCGCTGCCAATGATAAGACCGGTGACGATGAGGTCTATGATGCAGAACCCCATGATGTCTTTAGCGCTGAGTTTGGCGATGGCCAGTGCGGGAATAGCCCAGAAAGGTTGGATGAGGTTTGTCCAGGCATCTCCCCAAGCGATGGCGACGCCTGTCAGGCCTGGATCTACGCCTAAGTTGGCACCGGCAGCGAACATAATAGGGGCTTGAATGGCCCAGTGGCCGCCACCAGAGGGCACGAACATGTTGAGAACAGCAGCACAAAGAAAGGTAAGCAATGGATAGGTGATGGGTGTGCTGATAGAGATGCAGGCATTGCTAATGACAGTTCCGAAGCAGATGCCCGAGGCTCCTACGCCCGTGATGATGCCCATGATGCCGGCATAGAACGGGAACTGTAGCATGATACCGGCAGCACCCAGCGCAGCCTTGTTGAAAGCTTTTACATAAGCTAACGGCGTTCTGTGCAATAAGATACCAACGAATAGAAACAACATGATGACGATGCCCAGGTCGAAAGCGCCATGTAAAAAGAAGAGCTTGATGATTACAAAAGAAAGTCCCAAGGTGGCTAACAAGATGCTAAGTACTTGGCTATTCTCGATGCGTTCAGCTGGAGTGTTGGCAGGAGGTGTCTCTTGTTCTGGTTCTTCCTCCAGAAGGGAAGCATCTATGACACATACATCCTTCTTGGGGTGCATGAGGGTGTTGACAATCACGATGGCAATAGTGACGGCAAGCACAATGAGTAGATTGTGGAAGTCGAGGATGGTGTGCGATACGGGCACGGGCTCTGTCAGGATGCCGTTGGTGGCGTTGGAGAGTGCCTCTCCGGGAGTGGCCATTGTCAGAGGAATGGAGCCTGACAAACCGGCATGCCATACTACGAAGCCGCTGTAAGCGGAGGCAATCAGCAGGCGATAGTCAACTGCGGGTAGCTTTCGGGCAATCTCTTTGGCAAAGAGCGCTCCGATGATGAGCCCGAAACCCCAGTTGAGCCAGCATGCGATGGCGGAGATGCCTGTTACGAGTGCAATGGCAGCACCCGGCGACTTAGGCACGGAGGCCATAGCGCTGATGCCTTTGTGTATGACTGGTGCGGAGGCTAAGGCAGAGCCGCAGACTAACACCAAGGCCATCTGCATGGCAAAGGCCAATAGCCCCCAGACGCCATTGCCCCAATGCTCTACGACTTCCAATGGGGTTTGGTGACAAATGGGCATCGCCAACAAGGCGGCAATGAAGGTTAAGATGATAGCAAAGATAAAAGGCTCTGGTAGATAGCGTTGAACAATTTTGACGCAGAAGTTGATGATGCGGCGGAACATAGGTATGAGTCGTTTTTAAATATGGCTGAGAACGATGTCAATGCGCTCGTCAAAGGCCTCGCGGGTGGCATAGCCTACGTGAGGCACGAGCACACAGTTGGGAGCGCTGAAGAGAGGGTGGCCTTCGGCCAAAGGCGGCTCTTTCTCATATACATCGATGCCAGCGCCGCCAAGTCGACCCGCCTTCAACATGTCAGCCAAGGCGTCCATGTCCACCACGTTGCCACGGGCTGTGTTGATCAGGATGGCGGTAGGCTTACACAAGGCCAAGCGTTCACGGCTGATGAGATGGTGTGTCTCGGCAGTCAGTGGGATGTGTAGGCTAATGATGTCAGCCTGTTGCATCAGTTCTTCCAAGGAGACATACGGGATGCCCATGTTGAGCACCTCCTGAAGTTGGCTGCGGCTATAGGCGATGACCTTGCAGCCGAAGCACTGCAGCAGCTGTGCAGTGCGCATACCGATGGCCCCGGTGCCGACGATGCCCACGCACTTGCCCCGAAGCTCGCGCCCTAAGAAGTTGTTGCGTGTGCCACCCTTGCGCGTGTCAGCGTCCAATGCGGTGATGTGGCGATAGACATCCAACATCAGACCAATGGCTAACTCGGCGACACCTTCCGTGGCATAGCCCGAGGCATTCACGACCTCTATGCTGTGTTCATGGCAATAGGTTAGGTCGATATGGTCCAACCCCGTGAAGGCGACGTTGAGTTTTTTCAATTTGGGACATTGTGACAAGATGTCGCTACCGATTTTGATATTGGAAACAATAACCTCATCTGCATCTTTCATTCGCTCAATGAGGGTGGCGGCATCTTCGCGGCGGTCGCGGTAGCAGATGAACTCGTAGCCCTTGGCGGCCAATTCGTAAGCAATGCCGGCAGCACGCTCTTCACTGATGCCGATGGGTTCAACACAACTGATAATTTTCATCGATATAGTCTGTTTTATTAGTAAATGTATTTCTTTTCTACTTGCAAAACATCATAGTTGTTCTTGTCGTAGAGAATGGCTACCACGGAACAATGGGCGGGGTTCCAGTTGGTACAAGCTAAGCTGAAAGATTTTGCCATGGTAAAGGTGGTGAGTCCTGCTGCGGTCGATGCGTTGTCTAAAAGGGTGCCGTATGTGTCGTTGAGCGAACCACGCAGCACGTGGTTGTGCACATAATCGTTGATGATGTCAGTGCCGTCGATTTGCGGACTAACGATACCATCTTCCACAATAAAGAGGGCGATTCTGAGCGGATTGGTCTGCTCTTCTATCAAGGTGACTTTGACGTTCACTTTCAACACGTCTTCACCTGTTTCACCGTATTGGTTGATGATTTGTATGGCCGCGGGAGTATGCGAACGGTCCACGGCTTGCACTTTGGAGAGCCACCGGGCGGGAATGCTGCCCATAGGCTCATTTGCGCGGTTGATGATGGCGGCGGGGATGCCGTCAATCTGATAGTCGTTGGCTAATTGGGTGCCAACTTCTGTCATCAGATTGTCGGGAAACTCCGTGGTGGGCTGAGCCAAAGAGGTAGCATGAATGCAGATGGGAATCAGAGTGTCGCCGAAGCGGGCCAACAGCTCGTCCAGTTTTTCATGTCCTGTCGGACAATTTGGACAGCGGTGTCCCGTATATTCCTCAATCAGCACCTTGCGGTAAACGGTTGAGAGGTCCAGGTCAGGGAATTGGACAGTGATTTCCTCATCTGTGTCAGTGACGATGTAAGGCCCCTCAATCTTGTCGCAAGAAATGGCAAGGAGCATCAGACAGCATGAAAATGATAGAGCTAATATTCTTTTCATAAAGATTCTTTGTTAAGGTGATTAGAAAGAGGTTGTGATGGAAAGGCCAACGCCATAGGAGGCGGGTACAGCCCGACAGACACCACCGATGCAGAGGATTCCCTCTTGGGTTTTGCCAAAATTGAGCGCAATGCGAGTGGTGTTCCAAACATATGCGGCAGCCACATTGTAGTAATGCAGTCGGCGGGTGGGATCCTCGTTGCCATAGATCCAGTCGTCACCAACGGAGAAGAACCAGTGAGGACTGATGGAATACTCCAACAAGCCGTAAATAGCACTGCCTTGGTCATCTTTTGTGTACAAATGTTGGAGCTCTAAACGAAGAGCGTGTTTGGGAGCCACCTTCCACAGCAGGTCAGCAGCTACTAAGTGACCACGCATGGTGCCTATATGTCCTTGCAGTAACTCAAGATTATAGGTGATATAGTTGTAGGCCAATGTCAACTCCCATTTTTTGGTCAGTCGGCGGTGAAACTCAAAACCAATGTCCTGGTACAACAGGTCGGGACCAAACTTGAAAAGGTTGGAAGTATAACCGTCAGTGCCGCTGACAGTGCCAAAACTGATGGCCTCAGGGGTCCATTGCTTGTCAATATTGTGGAAGCGGGAGTAATTGAAGGTCAGACTGGTACCGTATTTGCCTCCAATCTTACTCTTCTTGGGTATCAGGTAGTTGATTTGGAGTTGCGCCCCTATCTGTCCGTTGGGTTGAGATGCAAAGCTGTAGTTTCCAAGTAGTTGATAGGAGTATTGCCGATTTATGGCAGGAATGTTATTTATGTAAAGTAGCGAGTTGGTCTTCATCATGCGCTGGGACCGGAAGTCCATATTGTCGGCTCTAATGAAGGAGGCGGCGACCCCCAGCCCTTTAATGGCGTAGGTGGCCGACAAGAAGAGGGCATTGCCTTTGCGGTATATGAAGTCATTGGTGACGTTGGGGTCTTGCATCTTTTGGGCGAACTCCCCATCGAAACGGAAGCCTTTGTAGCCGAAACTTGTGCGTACGGCCCATGCTGGAGTGTTTTGCGGTATCTTGTTGGTGGGAAGGATGCCTGTAAACGCCTCGCCACTATCGGGGAAAAGGGTAATGGAGATTTCTTCGTCAGCCTTTTCAAACTTGCTCACAAGATTGGCACCCAGAAGAAAGGTGACCCCCTTGTCGTGAATCTTGGGGAACATTTCCCCGAAGTTAAGCTCACCGTCTATACCGCGCACGTAGTCGTTGCGGCCAATATAGGAGTCGAAGTTCAGGCGCTCCATACCCCACACACCTGTCAAATGAATGCCCTTGTATGGAGTAACCTTGATGCGGGCACCCAAAAGACTGTTGTCGATACCCAACTGTCGGTCTTCAAAAGCACGTAATGTTAAGCCATTGCCAAACTGCTCGTAGAAGTTTCCAGCCGTAACTTGAATGAAATTGTTTTTGTAGTCGGCAAAGAAATATTTGATACCCTGTCCTTTGTAGTTGATTTTTTCAAAATCTATCAATGGGAACTGGTAGTACTCGTAACGCATACCTGCAGAAAAACCGCCATTGGAATACAAAAGGTTGAGAAAAGCATTGGCCCTGACCTTGGAATCCACAGGGTCGGCGCCAATCAAGGAGTCAGGGATGTAATACATGCCGTTAAAGCCAAAATCACCGCTGATGCGGCTGTTGCCCAGTTGATGCTGGGCTTGCACCGATATGGTCGATGCAATGGCTAACAAAAGAAAAACTCGCTGTAGTAATCGCTTCATACACATTGTGTTTTATTGCTCTTTGGAGATTTTTTTGATAATTTCATAAACTTCTTCCTCGGAGCCTGGTGCGTACGAAGTGTGCTGCCAAACAATCTCCCCATTCCCATTTAAAATGCACATGAAAGGGACATCGTTCACATTCATGGCACGTTTGAAATCAGAGTTGACATCCAGCAATACAGTGTAGTCCCAGCCTTTGCCATTAACAAACGGGGCAACTCTTGCCGAGGTTTTCGCATCGTCAATGGAGACAGCATACAATTTCACGCCAGTTTCCTCTACCCAATCCTCATATTCATCAGCAATGGCCATCAACTCGGCAATACAAGGGCGGCACCATGTGGCCCATAGACTGACGATGACTGGCTTGCCGTCATTTTGTATGTCCTTAGTGTCAAAATTCTGTCCGTCTAATGTTTGGATGACAACGGACGGCAATTTGGCGAGATGCTTGTCACTATTCGTCTCCTGAGCCCCAAGTGACATAGATACTAATAACATTAATGCAATCGTGATAATCTTTTTCATTGGTAAACTATTTTAATTATTGTTTTTTCTTTGAAATAAAGGGTTTGAGTCATCTTGTTCCTCGTCAGGGAAGAGTGCCTGGAGATATTCGTATAGTCCCTTTTCTGGAGATGGGGCTCTGCGGAGGGTGATATTGCCTAATTCATCGGCAATCATATAGTCTGGCATGGTCTCTATCTGATTGCGTTCCAGCCATTCATAGTTGTGGTTGAAATACCAGATTGGCCAGTCAAACATTTTGCCGTACTCTTGCATGAAAGCTTTGTAACCACTCTCCCGAGGGTCAATGCAAATGCTAAGAAACTGCATATGCTCGCCAAATTTGTTATGTAACTCCTTAAGATACATCAGCTCTCGAATGCAATCAATACAATCTGTACTGAATAGGTGGATATAGATGGGCTTGTTTCCAAGATGTTTAATGCTCTCTTGCCTGCCTTTGGAGTTGGTGAATGTGAGAGGCTGGATAGACGAATTGGGTGTGGTCATCTTCTCCAAGGCATGGTTAATGTAAATTTGGTGGTCGGGGAAATGCGAGACTTTAGAGAGATACTGAAGCAGGCTGACAATGTTGCCCTTGTCAAACTCGGGGTTGTTGTATAACTCTATGAGGTTAAGTATGATGACCAATTCCCTGATGCGTTCGTTAACCATCATGGGGTCGCGACCAGCCTGGTTGAACAGGGTCAGATAGTCAGGTTTCTCATTGATGGTCTCCGTCAACAAATCTTTACTGATGTATTTGGAATTGTAAAGATAGCCCGTGTAGTAGTTGGTAAAAAGCGCCATGTAGGCAGGGTTGTTATACAGAATTTTGTCGTTGTCGAAATAGTGTTCGTAAATGCGCTTGCGATCGTTGGGGAAGCACATTTTCTCTACCATGCCATAGGCGTAATAGATGTGCGACAAGTAAAAATTGTCGGGTTCGTATTGAAGTCCATAGCGGTTGCTAATTAGTTCAGTCAAGGTGTCGAAAGCGGAGATATCCTTGTCGTAGATGATTCGAAAGCCATAGTGATCGAATGCCCTTCCGAAATAGTCGTCAAATCGGTTAATTTTGGTATTCAAGTCGTTGGTGTCAGCGTTTGGGTTGCTGACCAACAGGTAGCCACCATAGGTTTCGGGGTGTAGCAGGTTGAAGAGGGTGGTGTCCACATCCACATTAAACTGGTAGGTATAGCCGGGCACGAGCAGAAATTCGGCCTTGGTGGTGCGGATGGAGAGTTGCGCTATGGTGATTCTGTCGATTTTGCATTTGAGAGAGAAATGCCCGTTCTTGTCAATCATGTCGGTGGCGACCAATTCCGGGATATTGTAGATGAGGTCGTTGATGACGGAGAGCCGAATTTCTTCTTTGGGAGCGAAGGGCGCTGTGCCGGTGATGGTGACCTGCTGTCCGTATATGCCTACAGTGGCGCATAGGCAGATGCACAAGAGTAAAGCCCGGTGTATCCCATGAAGATATCGCATGTCTGTTTAAGGTTTTTGGGGGAGTTGATACGAAATAAACGGGGAATAGTCGGCTTTTAGTGCCCATAATTCACGCACTAAAGACGAAGAAACGGCTGCCCATTGAGGGGAGGCGGGGACGAGCAAGGTTTGTATGTCAGGATTTAGTTGCCTGTTAATAAGATACATCTCCTGCTCCATCTGGTAGTCGGCCGTATTGCGTACGCCACGAATCAGGAATTGAGCGTTCACTTGTCGGCATAGATCCACCGTAAGTCCGGTATAACTGACCACCTTGATCTTATTCTGTCCTTCGTAAATTTTGTTGATCCAAGTCATGCGCTCCTCTACGGTAAAGCTGTCCTTTTTATGGATGTTGTGGCCGATAGCTATATAGATGACATCAAAGAGAGGCATCACTTTTTCAAGGATGTCCTCATGCCCTTTGGTGTAAGGACAGAAAGAGCCGGCAAAGACCGCGATATTCATAGTTAATCTCTTAAGACGGTGAAATTGTAATCGTCAATGAATTTGATAAGTCGCGAAGGCTTGTAGTCCACAGAGTCGGCATAGCGTTGAGGTACCACATAATCCATTTGCGAAATGATGGCAGGGTTGATTTGTTCGAAGACTTGAGGGGCGGGCTGTCCAGCCAAGTTGGCGGAGGTTGAAACAATGGGATGTCCGAGTTTTCTGATGAGTTTGCGGCAGAACTCCTGTTGCACCACGCGTATGGCGATGGTGCCGTCATTGTGAATGATTCGTTCAGGAAGATTGCGAGCGGTTGAGTAGATGACTGTGGTGGGGCGGGAAATTTGCGGTATGAGGTCCCAAGCGACTAAAGGGATGTGCTCCACGTAGTAAGGAAGCCGCTCAAAAGAGTCAAGCAAGATGATCATGCTTTTCTTTTCAGGACGCTGTTTGATTTGATAGATGCGCTGTATCGCCTCGTCGATGGTGGCATCACAGCCGATGCCCCATATGGTGTCGGTAGGGTATAGCAGAATCTTTCCTGTACGCAGTAGTTCTACACAAGTTTCAATTTCCTGTTCCATAATGAAATTGCTTTTTCATAGAAATCGCAAAAGTAAAATTTTTCTACCAAATAATAGTGCATAAAAAATCGTTAAAATCTTAACGATCGTCAAATAGGAATTCCTCATCGGTAAGTGTTAGCAGAAAAGCTTTTAGGTCGGCGATATCACTGGGGCTGAGATGGCGTCCACCCTCATGGATTTTGTGCATCAAGGGACTTACGTAAGGTGAATATTGCAATCCTTCATTGTAGAAGGTTAACACTTCATCCAGTGTTTTGTAGCGTCCGTCGTGCATATAGGGAGCGGATACGGCAATATTCCTGAGCGAGGGTGCCCTGTAAGCGCCGATGTCCATACTGTAGCCAGTCACGGCGTTTCTATCGGCATTGTCGCAAAATGTGGCGTCCAAGCCGTTGTTGTAGAACAGGTTGGTAGTAAACAGAGGGGAACCGCCACTGCCGTGACAATGAAAGCAGTCGGCCCCTTCTTCGGTGGTGAAAAGGACGAGTCCATGTAGCTCTTGAGGAGTAAGTAGTTCGTTTCCTTGCAGGTAGCGATCGAACTTGGCGTTGCCGGAAACGAGTGAGCGGACATATTGTGCAATGGCCTTTTCCACTCTATCCATGGTGATTTCCTCGCTACCAAAGGCTTTCTTGAAGAGTTCTGGGTAGCGGCTGTCGCGTCTCAGAGCTTCCAGTGTGCGGGCTTCGCTGCTGCCAATTTCATCTTCTGCGGTAATGGCTGCTCGCACAATATCTTCAATCTGGCGCTTGCCCGCGGAGTTGCTGCTGTGTACGGCGCCGTTCCACAAATAGCCTTCGTGGTTGAACACCAAGTTGCAGAGGGGCATGGCCGTATGGTTGGTATAGATGCCAGTTCTGCCATGTGGCTTTCCATTAGGGAATCGCGGATTGTCTAAACCGATATCATAGTTGTGGGCTCTCCGGTGACAGTCGGCGCACGACATGAGCGAGTCGGTCTCCGAGCCTGTGTATCCACTCAGATGGCCGTCCTCAAAGAGCAACTTGCCTAAGGCAACGCCCTCCACTGTCATGGGGTTGTCGTCAGGGATATTTAGTCTGGATGGGAAACCATAGGGGATGGGGATGTCTAACGGAGTAGGCTCCTCAGTCGGGTTGCAGGCAGCAAGCAGCAGGCAAAGCCCAAGGATGGTTGCTATGGCAGATGCAGGTTTCATCAGAATTCTATGGTCATCTGCTCACCTTCGGAGCTGTCAGTCCTTTCCGGTTTTTCAATGGAGATATGCTCCATCTCTTCGCGTGCGATGGCATAGTCAACATCTTCTACTGTGTTGGCCTCTTCTTGCATGTCGGTTCCTTCAGTGTTTGCTTCCTCCAACTTTTCAGGCTCTTCATAAGGAAGAGGTTCTATAAAGGATATCTTCTTGATGGATGGGAAATTGACGCGTTTTCCTTTGGCGCGGGCAGTCATCACATCCACAAACTCTGCACAAGAGAGGATAGTTTCACTGTCTTCTTCCTGCTTTTTCTCTCTGTACACCACCTGGATTTGAGGCAGATAGTCGATAGAGGCCCCTATGAAGGTGCACTCTCCGTCAGAGGGTATAAATTCAATTTTCTTGAGCAGTGTGTCAGGTTTGAACCGTTTGAGGTAGTAGCGTTGTTCGGATTTTTGATAATATACGGTTGTGATAATCAAGTTGGGGTTCCACTTGCGGATAATGTCCAAGTCATCGTCAAAGTGGATGGAGATGTCGAAACCGGTGATACGGTAATGTCCAGACTTGTAGGTAGTCACGATTTTGTCGTCTTCCTTAAAAGCCCCGAGGAGTGTGCCGCGTCCGTCATTGTTGAGTCTCATGACGGAGTCTTCGAAGAACACATTGATGGCGCTGAGTGTGGAGATGCCTTCACGACTCATGGTGATGGAGGAGACAGGGTATCGTGTCAGCAGATTGCCTAATGCGGAGCGGTTTTTGACGGCCAGCGAACTGAAGTCAAAGTCGAATTCCTTCTTTTTAAGTTTGGCTTTAGGTCGCAGTTTGATGCGGATGATTTCGGCTTCCCCATTTGGGTTTGAGGAGAAGTAGAGCACTTTAGAGCCGGGCTTTCCTTTGGTGAGGTCGTACTCTTTGTCGCGCGAGATGCCGCCGATGGCGAAGCGTTTGACCATGGCAGGTCCGTTGGCGCCATTCTGATACACCATATTGTAGATGTGACGGTCATCGCCACGCTTGAAGACCTCCACCTTCAGAATGTTTTTTCCGAAGAAATGCTTGTCTGCCACGCGGTTGACGGAGAATTTGCCATCCTCGCGGAAGACGATAATCTCGTCAAGGTCGGAGCAGTCGCAGGCATATTCCACATTGTCGTCTTTCTTAAGGGCGGTTCCCACAAAGCCTTCAGTGCGGTTGAAATATAATTTCTGGTTGTTGACGGCTACCGCGGAGGCGATGATAGTGTTGAAATTTTTGAGCTCGGTCTTGCGCTCGCGTCCGGCACCGTATTTCTTTCTGAGCTGCTTGAAATAGTTTACCGTATAGTCCACGATGTGTGCCAGATGATTTTCCACCTCTTCGATATTCATTTCAATGTCAGCGAGGTCTTGTTCTGCCTTCTTGATATCGAACTTGGAGATTTTGCGGACAGGCTTCTCACAGAGTGCCAGCACATGGTCACGGGTAATTTCCTGTTTGAACAATGGCCGATAAGGGTCAAACGCCCGTTCGATATTGTCAATCTGGATGTCCCAGCTTTCGGTGTCTTTTTCTAATTCTTTGTAGATTCGTTTTTCGAAGAATATCTTCTCCAAGGAGATTTTGTGCCACTTGTCGTTCAGTTCCTGCAATTCAATTTCCAACTCTTTGCGGAGGAGGTTCAGTGTGTTTTCAGTATTGATGCGCAGGATGCTCTTGACATCAGTGAACACGGGTTTCCCATTCCAGATGACACAGGCGTTGGTGGCGTAGGCAATTTCGCAGTCGGTGAAGGCATACAAGGCATCAACGGTCTGGTCGGGCGACACGTTGGGCATCAGGTGCAGGAAGATTTCCACATGTTCGGCAGTGGTGTCGTCGATTTTTTTGATTTTCAGTTTGCCCATATCCACGGCTTTTGCTATGGAGGCAATCAACTTGACGGTGGTGGTGCCGTAGGGTATCTCAGTGATGCATAAGGTTTTGTTGTTGACGATGTTAATGCGGGCACGATTGAGCACTTTGCCGCCTTGCGCGCCGTTATTGTATCTGCTCACATCGGCGGTACCCGCGGTCGGGAAGTCGGGGTAGATCTCAAACTCCTTGCCCCGAAGGATGTTGATGGAGGCGTCGATCAATTCCAGGAAGTTGTGGGGCAATATTTTGGTGGACATACCCACGCCCACGCCGTCAACACCTTGTGCGAGCAGCAAAGGGAACTTGACTGGTAAAGCGATTGGCTCTCGGTTACGTCCATCGTAGGAAATCTGCCACTCGGTGGTCTTGTGGTTGAAGACAACCTCCTTGGCCAGTGGGGATAGGCGGGCCTCAATGTAACGGGGCGCTGCTGCCGGGTCGCCTGTCAGGATGTTTCCCCAGTTGCCCTGGGTGTCAATGGCGTAGTGCTTCTGCCCTAATTGCACCAGGGCGGCATATATGGATTGGTCACCGTGCGGGTGGTACTTCATCGTGTTGCCCACCACATTGGCAACTTTGTTAAAGCGTCCATCTTCCAACTCATCCATGGAGTGGAGTATTCTTCTCTGCACAGGCTTCAAGCCATCGTAAACGTCAGGAATGGCTCTGTCCAGAATTACATAGGAGGCATAGTCAAGATACCATTCCCGATACATGACGTCCGCATAGATAAGTTTGTGCAAATCAGAGGTGTCAGCTTCAGGCTCTTGCGCCACATCCTCTTCAAATGCGTCTTTTGGGTCTTCCGACATAGTTTAATGGATTTGTTTTTTGAGGTTGCAAAAATACAAAAAAATGCGAAGCAACCTTCAACTAAAGGTGCACAATCAGTTCGCAGATTAAACGGTCGTGTTCGTTGCGGATGTGCTTGTGAAAGAAAAACTTCTCATAGTCAATACGAATACCGGCACGCACGGGTTTTTCCACGAAGAAGAGTGTGACGCCGGCAGTGAGTCGCTGGCAAGGATTGTCGTAGATATAGTGGTCGGCTTCATCTGTTAACAAGTTGCTGTTTGGGGTGATGGCATCATATCTGAGTCCTAAGGCAAGAGAGGAGAGTCCCTTCTTTTCCAGCAGAATTCGGTAGTATGCGAACCCGTAGAGGGCATGTACGGGCGTCAGTTTTTGATTGCCATAAAATTTGTAGATGTATTCGGTTTCGAGATGCAACTGCTTCCAATCATAAGCTATGCCGGCATCCATGTGATGCATTCGCACGCTGGCATCCGGCATGACGGCAGCGTAGTTTAGCGAGAGTTTAAAGCCTTTAAAAAGCTCGAAAGTGCCGCGTGCCACATAGTTGAGGTGCTTTTGGAATTGCCCCTGCCTGCTGAATCCTGCGCTGTTGAACACTCCAGCCTTGATGGTGAAGGGCACGACTTTGTCCCACTCGAAGGTTACAACGCCACCCACATCGCTCCAAGCGGTCAGTTTCTGAGTCAAGAAGGATTTGTCGGAAAAGTAGTATTGATATGGCGACAGTAGGTTCTCGTTACTGAAGGGCATCTTGTCGTAGCCGATCAGGAAGGAGAGACAGCGTATAGGCTTGTATTGGGCAAAGATGGCTACAGGGGAGAATTTGCCCCCGAAGGTGAGGTCCACCAGTGCCATATAGGAAAATGACGGATGGACTTGTCCATACACCCCGATGCGCGTATGACGTAGTTCAAAATGGTGCCCAATAGTTTGCGTGTTGAACTCGTAGCGTCCTAAAACGGTTGCTGTGAATTTTGGAATGTAAGGGTTTCGCTGCGCTTGGGCACTGTCCGTAGCAGAACTGTCAGCAGGCATAGCAAGTAGCAGTTCTGCTGACATCCAGCATAAGAAGAAAAGGCATAGTCTCTTTCTCATAAAGATACTACCAGTGGTAACGCCAATTGCCGTCCAAGTCTCCGCCGAAGTACTCGTCAGGGTTGGGGTCGTAGATGTCTGTCTGCGGTTGTATCTTGCGAACCAGGCGCATTTTCCAGTTGGTGTCGTGCAGTTCGCCATACTTATTGGAGTGCAGCAGCTCGTAGTCGTTGCCTACCAGAGCGGGGTCGTAGAAGATGAATTTGACGTTTGTCTGGTTATCAAGATAGTAGTAGTGCCAGATCTCATAGGGTAGCGTAACTGGGTCGGAAGGCACCTCCAGAATATCGTTGGGTTGTCCGTACTGAAGGTACACCCGCCCGCGGTCGGTGCGGTATCCCTTAACCTGCAAACTGCCGAAACGATCCTGTACAATATCCACCATTTTCTTATATTTCAGCCATTCAGCCTCAGGGTTGTTGGGATTTCGTGATAGCCAGAAAGAGTAGAGATAGCGCTGTAATTGCTCTGTGCTCACCTTCTTGATACGGGTCTCAAAAAACTCTTTCTCCAAATGTGTGGCTATGGGATAGAGGCATAATACTGCCTCTTCCAATTCTTCACGATTGGTCATCTTGCTAACAAAGGAATTGTCAATCACAACATCGTTGTATCTGTTGATGTCAAAATGAATATTGGGATTGCTTTTCTGGAAAAATACTTTGTTGAACCACACCATGTTGTTGGCTGTGTCGTAGAGTTCTACAACTGCATTGTAATTGCCAGAGGGCAGCATAAAAGTGTTGTATTGGTCGATAATAAGGACGATATCTTTGGTTTTGAGCTTCTTAGTGATGATGTTGCTGGGTTGTGCCACAAGTTTGTTTTCGGCGTATTCCACATAGCATTTGGCGGTCAGCTCTTGGTCTTCGCCCAAAACAGTTTTGGTATTATATACCTCAACGGCGAAAGGCAACGTGTATTGGTCTTCGGGTACGAAGCTGTTGAACAATGGCGGCAGGTTAAAGCCGTATTTGGCAAAGAGGTCGTTGGGCTCGGCTCCGGAGATGGAGGCATATAGTGAGAGCCGCGAAGAAGAGATTTGGTCCTTGGGAAAGTTGACCTGTATGAGATCGATGTACCTCAGCTCCATAGAGTCTTGATTGAGGTCTTTCAGCATAAAGTGCAACTCATAGTCGCCATTGTTAACGGGAATGACGTTGATGTTGGCAAAGTCGGGCTTGCCTATGCGAAGACTATCGGTGAAATAGTCGGAGGAGAGGATGTAGTGAAGGGATTGGAGAACAGAGTCCTGCTGCATGATGTCCACCAGAATTTCCACGGCGGCTGCGTAGGAGCCTTCTTCATTGATGGCATAGCGCACGGAGTTGCCGCCGATGATGAAGGAGAACTCGATGTAAGGCTGCATGTGGTGAGTGCAGTAGGCTTTATGACTGATGAATGCCTTCATGTTTTGCGCCTGCGGGGACAGGACGGTTGCAAGAAGGATGCATAATAGTATTAGTCTCTTCATATATGTTGTATTTATGTGATAATCCTAATCGGAGGAGAAGGCGGCAGCTGGTGCAGGCGCTTGTAGTGGCAATTCAAGGAAGATTTTACCGCAACTTCTTCATCAATTCGTTGGTCAGTTCTGTGATGGGCAGTCGATATTGGGTCATGGTGTCGCGTTCGCGCACGGTCACGGTTTGGTCTTCCTTGGTCTGATTGTCGATGGTGACACAGAAAGGCGTTCCGATAGCGTCTTGGCGGCGGTAGCGCCGGCCTATGGCATCCTTGTCCTCGTATTGTACCATGAAATCCTTCTTTAATGTGTCAAAGATCTCCTGCCCAATCTCGGGTAAGCCGTCTTTCTTAACCAATGGGAGCACTGCCACCTTGTATGGGGCCAATTTGGCAGGCAGGCGCAGTACCATACGCGTGGAGCCGTCCTCCAAGGTCTCTTCATGGAGGGCATGGCTGAAAACAGCCAG
Source organism: uncultured Bacteroidales bacterium (assembly GCA_937901455.1). Taxonomy (GTDB): domain Bacteria; phylum Bacteroidota; class Bacteroidia; order Bacteroidales; family WCHB1-69; genus F23-D06. The sequence continues at coordinate 22,624 of CALDIA010000163.1, forward strand.
AAACATGCGGTCCACTCCGATAGAGGTCTCGATGACGTATGGCACATAGTTTTCATTCAACTCTGGATCGAAATAACGGAGTTTCTTGCCGGAGAACTTCTCATGCTGAGACAGGTCGAAGTCGGTGCGTGAGTGGATACCCTCCAGTTCCTTGAATCCAAATGGAAACTTGAACTCAATGTCGGTGGCAGCGTTAGCATAATGGGCCAGTTTCTCGTGGTCGTGGAAACGATAATTCTCAGGATCGATGCCCAGGTCGGTATGCCATTTCAGACGGGCTTGCTTCCAGTAGTCGAACCACTTTAACTCCTCACCGGGTTTGACGAAGAACTGCATCTCCATTTGCTCGAACTCACGCATGCGGAAGATAAACTGGCGAGCTACAATCTCATTGCGGAAAGCCTTGCCGATCTGAGCGATGCCAAACGGGAGTTTCATGCGGCCGGTCTTGTAGATGTTTAAGAAGTTGACAAAGATACCCTGGGCCGTCTCAGGGCGCAGGTAAATGGTGTCGGCTCCATCAGACACAGAACCCAGCTTGGTGGCAAACATCAGGTTGAACTGGCGCACATCGGTCCAGTTGCGGGTGCCGGAGATGGGGCAAACAATACCTAACTCCTCTATCAGTGCTTTCAAGCCCGCCAAATCGTTGGCGTTCATGGCCGTGGAAAAACGCTCCGTAATTTCGTCAATCTGCTTCTGATATTGCAACACGCGACCATTGGTGCTTCTGAACATCTGTTCGTCAAAGTTTTCAAAACGTTTTCTTGCCTTCTCAACCTCTTTGTTGATTTTGTCCTCGATCTTCTGAATGTGATCCTCAATCAATACGTCAGCACGGTAACGCTTCTTGGAGTCTTTGTTGTCAATCAGTGGGTCGTTGAAAGCATCCACGTGGCCCGAAGCCTTCCAAATGGTAGGGTGCATGAAGATGCAACTGTCCAAGCCTACGATGTTCTCATGGTATTGCACCATCGATTTCCACCAGTATTGCTTGATGTTGTTCTTCAGTTCCACACCATTCTGACCGTAGTCATACACGGCGCTCAAACCGTCATATATCTCACTGGAGGGGAATATGAATCCGTATTCCTTAGCATGTGCTATTATCTGTTTGAAAAGATCTTCGTTGTTTGCCATATTGTTTATTCAAAAGTAAATGAAATTTGTAATATCTTGGATTTTAATGAGGTTACGCTGGATGCAAACATGTTGTCCTCTTCCTTTAGCAGGTTAACAAACCCGAAAGACATTTTTAATTCGGTGGAGAACTTGAAATAGGTGCAGTAGAAGTCAAACCCAATACCTGCAATTCCTTGGAAATCGTTTGGATAGAGCTTTAGGATAATCTCGTGGGGGTTCGATGACTGCTTTTTGGCGGCACTGATAAGGTCGAGGCTGTATTGTGCGCCCGCAATCACGTATGTGCGGACGTTGTTCAGCATACGCGACGACTTGAACTTGATCATCAAGGGGAGGTCCAGATAGACCGATTCGGCGTGCTTTTTGGTGACCAATTGGTTGCCAGACTGGTATTGAATGGAATAGTTGACGATTCGGTCGCCGAAGGCCAAGCCGGGGATGAAGCGGAGATCGAAGTATTTGCCCAAACGGAGATTAGTGACGATTCCCAAGTTGAAGCCGGAGAGTGGGCTGGTGTTCACGACCATCAGAGAGTCGTATTCCGCGAGGTTCGCTTTGGAGGCTATGGTGAAGTCGAATTGGTTATAGCCGATCAGAAAGCCGAAGTGAAATGTCTTTTTGTCATACTTCAGCAGGTTCGGCACACCAAAAGCCCCGCGCTCGGACTGGGCGAACAACTGGGTGGAACAGAGGGCAACCAGCAAGACTACCGCGAACAATCTTTTCTTCATAACTGTTTAGCTCAAAATGATATCTATAACGTTGAAAAGTTATGATTTAGTATAGGAGGAAAGATTGTGTTCTTAGATGTCCTCTTCTGAGGAGTGTTTTAGGATTTCGTCGCGGAGATGTGATTTGTTTACGGGTACTACACCCACATACTCGCAGACGAGTCCGCCGGCAATATTGGCGGCCAGGCAGGTCATTTGCATAGTGTTCTCCTTCAGCAGGAAGAGGGTGGCGACAGAGATGACGGTGTCGCCAGCACCTGACACATCGCTGACATGGCGTGGGAATGCTGCATGGTGGTAGAACTGGTCTTGGTTGCGATCGTAGAAGGCAATACCTTTTGCCGACATGGTAATCATGACCATATCTATAGATTTTTCCATGGCAAAACGCTTGGCGATATCGTGAATATCTTCCAGCGACAACTCCACGTTGTCTTCAATATGCAAGCCGCGCGACAATTCTTTGAGGTTCGGTTTGAAAAGGTTTACATTGGAATAATAGTTGAAATTGCGCTGCTTGGGGTCAACGGCAATGAAGATGCCCTTTTTCTTGGCAAAATGGATAATCTCCATAATCAAATCCTTGGAGAAGAGTCCTTTATCGTAGTCTTCAAAGATGATGGCATCGATGGGGTGGTGTTCGATAATCTGCTCCATGGTGGTGATAAACTGGCGTTTTTCACGTTCTTTGAGTTGCACGTCGCGTTCATCGTCCACACGGGCAATCTGTTGGTTGTTGCCAATGATGCGGTATTTGATGGTAGTGCGGCGGCCAAACATTGGTACGATGCCCACCGCATCAAGATCAGCATCTTCCATCAGGTCGTAAAAGACCTTCGCCTTGTTGTCGCTGCCGATCACGGAGCAAAGAATAGGGTTGGTGCCGAGAGATTTCAGGTTGAGGGCTACATTGGCGGCACCACCCAGTCGGTAACTTCTGCTCTCCGCATTGATGATGGGGACGGGAGCCTCGGGACTGATGCGGGTGACCTTACCGCTAATGTAGCAGTCAATCATCACGTCACCAATAACTAATATGTTGGTTCCTTGGAACTTGTCAAAGATTTCGTTCACGTTTTCAATGTCCATAGTGTATATTTTTTAAAGTCTGCAAAAATACAAAAAAAAGCGACAGCAAAAATAGTTACATTAGGGCTGCGCAATTTAAGGTTTCAGGTATCACAACATCTTTTTGCAGAGGAATGAAGATGGCCTTGTCGTTTTCTGGGTTTCCAGTGCCCAGGTCAAAATCCTTGACAAAATGCAGTGTGCAAAGCTGTTCTCCGAAGCCGAAACGGCGGTAGTATTGTTTCAGCCCTTCATCTGCAGGGATGAGGGCGACGGCGGCCAGTTGCTGTTTGCGGCACTTGGCGATGGCCTCCCGCACCAGTTTGTTGGCGATGCCTTTGCCCCGATAGGCCGGCAAGGTGCCAATGGCATACAAGTAACCGATAGTGCCAATCTCGGTGTCGCAAAGCACAATGAAACAGATGCCGACAATATGACCGTCCTCTTCGTGCGTGAAAACAGAGTCACTGAAGTAGTAGCGAGATAGGAAAGTCTGGATAAAAGACACATCGTCGCCGAAGCATTCCTGCCAAACGTGGATGATTTCCTGATGCGATGCGCTCGTCTCGATGGCATTATACTTGGGCTCTAACCGCAAGGGATGAAACGACTCTTTGGACTTTCTTAGTCCGGGGAGTCCCATGTCCTCTTCTCGGTCGAGATATATGAACTGCTCAGGCAGGTGCAGGACCAGTTGCTGCGCCATCATGGGGAATACTCCCTCATAGCGGATGTCAGCCTTCTCAATGTGCGTGCAGAAGGTTTCACTATCAAGGGCGGAGCCGTAGGAAAAGGCAGCCAGTTTGCCATCTACATAGAGCGTGCCTCCGATGAGTTCCAAGGCTTCGAAGTGGTTGAAGGCCCTTTGGATGACCTGAAGTTCAGCATCCAATTGTGAGGTGTCATTGCTGTGGTTGCGCCGCCACTCCGTCTCCACACGCATACAATCCTCAAATTTGTCGGGTGTCAGGGGGGCATATGTCCATTGGTATAAGCTCTGAAACTTGTTGACGTGATTGCGTTTGGCAGCCAACTTCTTGCCTCGGTATTCCTTGAAATTTTCTGTCAGGTAGAGGTAGTCGTCAAAGTCTCGGTTGTGGTCGAAGACATACTTGCCAGGCAATATGTTTTGCAGATGGAGGGTTTCCTCTTCTGCCAAGTTGATGAGTGTCACGCCCTGGTACATGTTGTCCTCTTCCAGCGTAGAAAGCAGGGCGGGCATCTTTGGCGTCATGATGTCGGGCAGTATCATGTAGCCGATATGGCGTTCGCCATAGATGTGGCAGCGCACCACCAGCCTGTCTTCCACGATGGCCCACTGAAGGCCGTAATGTTGCTGCCAGCAGAAGAGATTCGCAAAGGTTCGGTCGCAGATACGGCTTTTCGACAGGATGTATTGTTCAAAATCAGGTTTGTCGTCAATACGTATTTCTTTGAAAGGGATAGGCATATGTTAGTGTTTAATGATTTTGATTCTTTCGTTGTGGTTGATGAGAAGTACATAGATTCCGCTGGCAAGCGGGGAGAGGTCTATTAGGTTGTGGTTGCTCAGCATTAGCCGATTGCCATATATGTCGAAGAGCTCTAATGTGCGGATGGGTTCTTGAGGGTTGGTGGGAAGGCAGTGCAAAAGGCCGGTGGTGGGGTTGGGAAAGACGCGTGCGGAACACTGTATTGGTGTGTTGGTGTGGGTGCCGTGGGGCAGTCCTTCGCTGCCCGAATAGTAAGAAACTCCGCCAGCATAGTTGCCTACGACGAGGTCAGGGCGGCCGTCATCGTCCATATGGGCGATGGCAGGGGCACTGCGCAGACCCTCGCGCATACGTAAGGGCGTTCCATCAACGGTCTCCGCCAAGGAGGACTCCGCTAAGGTAAAGGTGTCGTACAGGTGGCCGTCAATATGGGTGTAGTAAAAGATGGCCCCCTGCTCGCTGCCACATAATAATGTGGTACCATGTGTACTATCCCGGAAGAAGCAAGGAACGCTGTGGCCGAAGTAGGATTGCGAATGATCGCGCACGTCCACCTGCCCCAAGCTGTCGGTGATCCACTCAAAGTCCATGATGCCGCAGGTGCCGATGTTACGGTAATAGCAGAGGAGACCGCGGCGGTTGCCAATCAGCAGGTCGGCGCGCCCGTCCATGTCCAAATCGAAAAGCTGAGGTGTGCTGTATCCCTCGACGTTGATCTCTTTGTAATTTGGGATAATCAAGCCCTCGCCAGTGGTGATTCGGCTGTTCGGCACACAAAGCAGCGTGCCGTCCTCGTTGCCGCAGAGCATGTCGGTGAGGCCATCACCATCCACATCGCCGAAAGCTGGGTGCAGCGCACGGAAACCCTCCGCACGCAAATGCCCGAAGTCGTCATCTTCCAATCTGAAGACCGGCTGCGTGGTATTGCCGATGTTATGGTAATATCGTATCGAAGAAGAAAAGAAACTATGCAGGAATCCACTCTCGAACCGAGCACTGTCAAATTGGCCGTAGTTGCTCAGGAAGAGGTCGATTAAACCGTCATGATCCCAGTCGTATAGAACGGGATGACAGCCACTACCCATGTCCAGCATCTCCTTTTGCAGGAAATCTTGTTCAATGAGCACGTATTGCTGTAGCTGTGTGTCGTAGTCGTACCGCCATACACAGTTGATGTCTTGACTTTTACTTAGGGAAGGGTCGGAAGGGGCGATGAGCAGAGAGGGAAGGTTTTGGTTTGGGAGCAGGACGGCCGAAGCAGCGGGCATGGAGTAAAGGACAACGGGGGCATTGGCAGGGAAGGCAGTCTCTTGGGAGACCATGAAAGCATCCGAGTCGCTGCCTCCATTGCGCAGAAAGATGAGGTGTGGGGAGTCCACATCGCCCAGTAAAAGGTCGTGCACGCCGTCATGGTCAATGTCAATCCATAGCATCGAAGAGCCGGTGTGGCGTAGCTGGTCATCATCGCCCTTGTTGTCGCAGTCGGTAAACAAGGTGATGGTATTGCTGTCCTCCGCCTCTGCGAAATGTCCCCAGCAGGACGATTCCAGTTGCATGTCGAAAAGATCGGGGTCGGTGGTGTGGTTGCGTAGGAAGTGGACAAACTTGCCCAATACCCAGAAGTTGAGAATGTCAGTGCGCCCATCGCCATCAATGTCGTCCACTACTAAGTAGTCGTCTGGAGAGGCGTATAGGTTGATATAGCCATTGTAGTAGTAGGCGGGCAGTTGGTCGGTGATGAGTCTAAAGGAGAGCGTCTCTTCGGAGTCGTTGAGGAAGACACGCACACCGGCCAGACCATAGGTGAAGATGTCCTGCTTGCCATCCCCATTGTAGTCTTTGAAGATAGCCCAGTCGTGCAGATAGGGGAACAGGTGTGTGAATTGCGGGGCGTATAGGTATTTGTCACCTTGGCGCAGGAATGGAAGGATTCGGTTGCCGTGTTTTTCGAAGGCCACAAGATCGTCCACACCATCCATATTGAGGTCGATAGAGGAAAAATAGACGGCATTCATGCCACCCACCCAGGGTTGCGGCAGGGTGTCGCCATGCTGGAGCACCATAATGTTGGGCGTTCTGGTGAAGCCATAGTCAAAATTGTTGTTTTGGGATGAGACCGTGAGTGCATGGAGGCAAAGCCACCAAAGGAGCAGGGCGGGGGAATGCTTCATGGTGTTATCTGACGCGCAGTCGTTGGCCTTCCCGGATAAAGTCGCTGCGCAGGTGGTTCAGCTTCTTAAGTTTGGAGACGGTGGTGTGGTACTTTTGGGCAATTCTGCCGAGGTTGTCCCCCTTGCGCACGCGGTAGTAGGTTGGACTACTGGCGGGTTTCGGAGTGGAGGCGACAGTGGGTTGTGTGGTGGTTGGATTGGGGGTGGATACACTATAGCCTGACACGAAAAGGGTGTCGTGCTTGAGGGCGAAATTGTCAAAGTCCACCAATCGGTTGGGGTTGATGTCGTTGCCCAGATAGCGCATTTCGAAATGGAGGTGCGAGCCGTAGCTGCGGCCGGTATTGCCACCCAGACCGATAATGTCGCCTGCTTTTACAATCTGGCCTGGGTTGACCAGTCGTTTAGAGAGGTGTGCGTAGTAGGTTTCGAGGCCATTGTCGTGGCGAATGACCACCAGATTCCCATAGCCACCGGTGTTGTTGCCCTTGGATATGCGCACCATGCCGTCGAAGGCGGCTGCGATGGGCGTGCCTACAGGAAGCCCTAAGTCCACCCCACGGTGCATGCGGCGATGTCGCCAGCCGTAGTTGGAGGTGATCTTGTAGTTGGCCGGATGGTGGTAACCCGTCAATATCAAGGTGTCGCGTGGTGCGGAACCCGTATGATGATAGTGAATAGTGATGATGTCAAAATGCTGGTAGCGGGAATATCCCGGCATCCAGTTGAAATAGGTGAATAGCATGCCATTGCCATGGTCAATGTTGTCGTAGTAGTCCTTGTCGTCAGCCTCCAACAACTGCCCGACAGAATCCATAGGCGAGTCACTGACAATCTTGGCAGTGTCGTTCACAACATTGAACTGGATGAGGTTTTCTTGGCTGTAAAGTGATGATGCAAATCCGGTTAGTATGATGAATACTATAGTGATAAGTGTGATCTGTTTTTGCTGCATAATAATCTTTAATGACGTTTGTTAACCTTCTTGGGGGCGTTCTTTTTTTTGTGCTTGTGCTTTTTGATGTAGTAAGTGGTCGTTCTGGAAGTGGTGGAATTCCAACGAGGCTGTTTGGTCTTCTGCCGTGAGTAGCGGGCCGCCTGCTTGGTTTGATGGCTGGAAGTGCTGCATGATGGCACAGTGAACGCAAACATCATAATCAATATGATGAATCCTAATAGATGTAATGGTCTTCTCTTTTTCATAATCGTTTGATTATTATTGGCGGCAAAGATACACATTTTTTCTGAAAAGGAAGGCCTGTTTTACCCATAAAACCGCTATTATCTTTTGGAAATGTTTGTAATAGGTTGATATATAGGATCTAAAGAAAAAATGTTTTTAAGTGGTACAACCTAAAGAATAAAAATGTATTTTTGCCGCCGCTTTGGGATGTTAGCCCAGTCGGTTTAGAGCGCTGCCTCCACACGGCAGAGGTCATTGGTTCGAATCCAATACATCCCACTTTCAAAAAGACAGATTGACTCTGTCTTTTTTTTATGTTTCGAGGGTAGTACAGTCCTGTACAATATATAATAAAGCAGGCGGCCAAACGACCGCCTGCTTTATTATATCGGTTTGTAAAGATTATTCTTTGGTGAATCTTTGGGAGGAGGTGCCGTTGGCGGTAGTGATGCGAGCAAAGTAGTTGCCAGCAGCCAGAGAGCCAACGTTGATACTGTTTGTATTGCTCTTTTCGACTATGAGGAGCTGACCTTGCATGTTGTAGATCTCCACACGCTCAATCATCTCGTCGGTGGCAATGTTCAAGGTAGAGTGAACAGGGTTGGGATAGATGTTGAGGTTAGCCTCATGCTCCTCAACGCCGGTGCCTTCGCCTACCATTACATTGTCAATCCAAACGTTGTTGCCATAACCGCTTCTGAACTCGAACTTGAGGATTACATTCTCCTTATTGGCGATTGATGACAAATCTATACGCTCGGTGCTCCATTGGGTTTCTGTAGGAATGAAATTGGAGGTTGTTGTAGAGGTTACGGTTGCCAATGCTTGGCCAGATTTGTTGTATAATGGAGTCCAATTGGAGCCACAGTTGGTGGAGTACAATACTCTTAGTCTCTCAGAGTAGTTGGTGCTGTATTGTCTGTAAGCCAGGTCAAATTTCAACACGGGATTAGAAAAACCGGAAAGATTTTCGTAAGGCATATAGAGTTCGTCAATCGTACCCTCGTCAAGGCTGTATGCGTTGAAAACAACAGCTCCACCGTGAGTGCCACTGGTGATATTGTAGGCGAAAAGGATATCGTTTTCAGTGAACCACGGGGATTGGATACCGTTGCTGAAATCTTCGTCAATTGTAGTGGAAGAAGCATTGATAGCAACACTGACGTTCTTGGTTAGGGTATTCATCACAGGATCAGCATCGGCGGCACCATTTACAGTTGCAATAGATATAGTGTAGGGATGAATGCCGGAGTTGGTAATGTTGACTTCAGGGAGGGTGACGGTGGCTGTTTCATAGGTGGCCAAAGAACCTGTCCAATCGTATGTGGTGGTTTGACCGTCCAATTCAATGTTGAAAGTGGCAGCGGTTAATGTGGCGGATCCAACGTTTTGTAATTTGACGGTAGGAGTGAATGAGGCATTGCAGAAATAGCCGGGGTTGATGCCATTAATTTCAAGAATCATGGCATTTTTCTCGAGGCTCGCATCATATTGAGGACAGGTATTGGTAACAGCTGCATAAAGATTAGCAGTACTTTGTTGGCCTACCTCATATACCAGACGGTTTTTGCAAATCATGTAGATAGTGGGAAAATATGCGATTGCATAGGCGCTGTTAAAAGCGGTGGTGTTAGGGGACATTTTCAGCGGGATGACAGGATATTCCACGCCAGCGAGCCAGTTGCCCTGGGAGGAGTATCCGCCTGCATCGGCACCAGTGCCAGACAAAGATGCATAGTTGCCGTTGCTACCTTCAATGCCCAAAACGCGCACTTCGTTAGTTCCGTTAGGGCCATATTGGTTGTAGAGTCCCTCGAAATAACCTGCAGAGTGGAAATTCCAGCAAGGACCGCACCAAGTGGCAAATACATCAACAAAGACGGGATAGCCAGCATCGGTCATGTCATATAACGTGATCGGAGTGGAGAGAATGTTGCCATTGGTTTTGTCAATCTCATACCCAGTGAAATTGGGTGCGTAGCTGCCGTTAGGCAATTGTGCGAATGCCATGATAGAAAAGGCGCACATGCAAAAAAGTAAAGATAATTTTTTCATAAAAAGACTTTTAATATGGTTAAAAATATTCATTTGAAGTCAGGCCGCAAAAATAATAAAATAAAGAATATATAGTGAGGTCTGTGTGTTAAAAAAAATTGTGTAAGTTGCCCCATGCTTTTTCTGAAGCCAATTGTTCAGCTTGTTTAATGGAGGAACCGTCGCTTTCGGCTGTCAGCATATTGTCGATAAACAGCTGGCAATGGAACAGGTGCCCGTTCTCAGCCAGCTCATTATGAAAGGAAATCTTTTTCTTGTGTTGCTGTGCCCAAATGTAAATCTTGCTTTTGAAATCCTGCACCTCATTTTTGATGGCCTCAATGTCGAGGTGGGTGAGGATGACATGATGGATGATTTTTTTGTAGGTCTTGTTGAACCCTTGGTCTATGTAGATGGCGCCTATGACGGCTTCGAATGCGTTGCCGTCGATGCTGCCTCCTTGGATGTTGCCTTGGGTACGGATCATCTCATGGAGGCCCAGTTTGGAGGCCAGTTTATTGAGACGTTGTCTGTTTACTAATTTGGAACGCAGTTGGGTGAGAGCCCCTTCCGTCTCTATGGGGTATTTATGGAAAAGATAATCGGCGATGATGGTATCCAGCACGGCATCGCCGAGATATTCCAGGCGCTCGTTGTTGAACTTGCCGATGGCCTTTTTGCTGTCTGGCAACGACCGATGGGTGAGCGCAATTCTATAGGGCTCAATGTTGTGGATACGAATACCGAAAATGTTCTTGAAATAGCGTTTTAACTCCCTGTCGGTGTACTCCATGGTGTCAGCCCTATGCGGTGAAACGTTTGTATAGGAGGGTGACGTTGTGGCCGCCGAATCCGAAGGAGTTGCAGAGGGCAACGTTGACGGGGTGGCTGACCGGTTCGTTCGGGCAGAAGTTCCAGGTTTGGGGGATCCTTTCGTCCAAGTGCGACAAGTTGATGGTTGGGTGGACAATATTGTGCTGGATGGACTTGAGGATAGCCACGGACTCGATGGCGGGGCCTGCGCCTAAGAGGTGGCCGGTCATCGATTTGGTGGAGTTGAGGAGTAGTTTTTCGGCGTGGGTGCCGAAGGTGTTGTGAATGGCGAGACATTCGGAGAGATCGCCTTGTGGGGTGGATGTGCCGTGCATGTTGATGTAGTCCACTTCATCAGGGCGGACGTTGGCGTCCCTCATGGCGAGTTTCATGGAGGCGATGGCGCTTTTGCCATTCGGTTCGGGGGCTGTGATGTGGAAGGTGTCGGCAGTCATGCCGGCGCCGCATAACTCGCCGTAGATGCGGGCGCCGCGGGCCAGGGCGTGGTCCAGACTTTCCAGAATAAGCGCCGCGGCGCCCTCGCCCATCACGAACCCGTCGCGGTCGCGATCGAAGGGCCGGGAGGCATGCGCGTAGTCATCGTTGCGCGTGGAAAGCGCATGCATCGCATTGAAACCGCCGATGGCCGTCTCGTTGATGCTTGCCTCTGTGCCGCCCGTAACTATAACATCGGCCTTGCCTAACTGGATGAGATGCATGGCATCCCCGATGGCGTTGGCCGCCGAAGCACAGGCTGCCGAAGTGATATAGTTGGGACCTCCGAAGCCATACTTCAAGGAAATGTGGCCTGAAATGACATCGCCCAACACCTTGATGAGCAAGTATGGACTGAAACGTGGTGCGCGGTCGTTCTCAATGAACACATGGGCACTTTCCATCATGGAGGTGAAACCACCGATGCCCGAACCGAAAATGACCCCTACACGATCCTTGTCAATCCGATCAAGGTCCAAACAGGAATCCTCCAATGCCTCCATTGTCGTGATCATGGCGTACTGCGCGCACGGATCCATACGGGCCAAAGTCTTGGCCGGTATGTAGTCGGTGACAACCAATCCCTTGATCTCACACGCAAACCGAGTGGCAAACTTCTCCGCATTAAAATGCGTAATAGGCGCAGCTCCTGAAGTTCCCTTCAGGAGCGCCGCCCAGTATTCTTCAACGTTATTACCAATGGGAGTTAATGCCCCCATGCCGGTAATGACCACTCGTTGGAGTTTCATAAATGGGGAAAAATTATTACTTCTCTGCTAATAATTTTTCAATAGAGTTGATGGCGTCACCAACAGTGGCAATGTTCTCCATTTCCTCTTGCGGCATTTTGATACCAAAAGCGTTTTCAAATTCCAACACCAATTCTGCAGTGTCTAAAGAATCAGCACCTAAATCATCAGAGAAACTTTTTTCTGGTGTGACATCAGCCGGATTAACACTCAGTTTCTCGGCAATGATGGATTGAACTTTTTCTAAAATTTCTGACATAATTTTTCGATTTTAAATTTGGCGGCAAAAATACATTTTTTTTTATTTGTTGCAGTGCATACTCCGCATTGACCCTGTGTCAAGTTGCCTATTTTTGTTATTAAGATTTATAACCGTTTGATAATAAGACTTGTTTGTCGTTTTCCCCATTACTTGATTTTATTTATCCCCCATATTTATTTGTCATGATAATCCCTTAACAGCAATTTTTGTGCCATCATGGAAAAACTGTGTTTTGGGAATAAATTGTCTCATTGCTCCGAAAATGTGTCAGAATTTCATTCTCCAAATCCCTGCAATATTGTCATGCTCTTCTCCAATATAGATGGGAATGTCGTTTTTAATACGCTGATTATTAGTTCAATATAAAAAATATTAAAAAAATATCATTGCTATGGGTGTAAGATAAGAAAAAAAGTCTATTTTTGCAGCCGCAAACAACGGTAGTTCTTTGACAACATTTATGCCGATATAGCTCAGTTGGTAGAGCAGCTGATTTGTAATCAGCCGGTCGTGGGTTCAAGTCCCTCTATCGGCTCGAGGCATAAAAAAAATATTGTTGGGAGAGTTCCAGAGCGGTCAAATGGGACAGACTGTAAATCTGCTGGCTAAGCCTTCGGAGGTTCGAATCCTTCCTCTCCCACTTGTTTTTTATGCGGAAGTAGCTCATTTGGCAGAGCGACAGCCTTCCAAGCTGTAGGTGGCGGGTTCGAGCCCCGTTTTCCGCTCCCATTTTTTTCATATCATTCATTTCATTAAATCATAATTGTGTTTGTTTTTGGAGTGCAGCAATGCACTCCTTTTTTATTTATTGTGGTCTCCATTTTTTTTCTACTTTTGCCGCGCCATATAAATATATTGTATGCATCCTGATTTTATACTCAACAAAATTGCCGGCAAGCGCGTTGTCATTCTCGGATACGGTCGAGAGGGAAACTCCTCCTACCACTTTATCCGGCGCTATTTCCCCGATATGCCCTTAACTGTTGCCGATAAGAGTGAGAGCCTCTTGAGTGAAGATCTCAAGCAAGACCCATACCTGACCCTCGTGGTTGGCAACGACTATGACCGGAATCTCAACGACTATGATCTCATACTGAAATCACCCGGCATCAGTTTCAACAAACTCGACTATTTTGTGGAGACGGAGCGCATATCTTCCCAGGCAGACCTTTTCTTGCAGGCCTATCATCGGCAGACAATCGGCATTACCGGAACCAAAGGCAAGAGCACTACTGCCTCGCTGACCTTCCATCTGTTACGGGAGGCCCAGCGTAATGTGCTGCTCGCTGGCAATATAGGTGTTCCCCTTTTCGATATCATTGAACAGATGTCTCCCCAGACCTTGGTGGTGGCGGAACTGTCGGCCCACCAACTGGAGTTTATCCATCAGTCACCCGACTATGCTGTTCTGCTCAATATCTACCAAGAACACCTTGACCATTTCAATTCGTTCAATAATTATCAGATTGCCAAGATTAACATTGCGCGTTTCCAGCAGGAACGCCAGTTTTTTGTTTATAATGGCGATGATATGCTGATTGAAAACCTGATTCAGTCATACGACTTGAACCGCGACAGAGTCATCTTTGGCACGGAGCATCATACCGGTATCCACGCGGTTGCAGGGGAACATGTCATCTGCTTTTACAATGGGAACAGCCTTTTGGATGAGTACGACCTGACCGACCATACCCACTTGCCTGGTCGCCACAACTACTTCAATATCATGGCTGTTGTGGCTGTGGTTCGTCGCTTCGGGCTTACTCATGAGGAAATTATAGAGGGATTGACCTCTTTTCGGGGGCTACCGCACCGATTGGAGTTTGTAGGCCGTTACCAGGAAATCAGTTTTTATAACGACAGCATTTCCACCATTCCCGAGGCGTCCATCGCAGCTGTGAAGGCCTTGCGTAAAGTGGATACCCTGATCATTGGCGGTTACGATCGTGGCATTGACTACTCGCCATTGATCCATTTCTTGAGCGAAAGTTCTGTTCGCAATGTGGTTTTCACGGGACCTGCTGGCAGGCGTGTGCTACAAGAATGGCAGGTCACCTCCCTGCCGCTGCCGGAGCACTATATAGTGGAAGACGACTTCCGCGTCATCGTGGCTTTCGCCTTCGAGCATACCCGCCCGCGCAAAGTGGCCCTGCTGTCGCCCGCCGCTGCCAGCTATAACCAGTTCAAGAACTTTGAAGAACGCGGCAATCTATTTAAACAATACATTGAAGAATACGCCAAAAATCATAATCTATGAAAAAATTGACCCTCACAATGTTGTTGCTCTCCGCATTGCTGATTGCTTGCAAGCCTCAGAATGCCAATACCAATGACGATCTCCAGTCAGGAAAGGATAGCACCCAACAGGCATCCTCTTCCTATCTCACCGATTCTGAAGAGGAGAATTCTTCACTTAGCGAAGAGGAACTCTCAGGCAAGGTGGTGGCCCTTACCTCCCATGATTTTCGACAAAAAGTTGTTGAAGTGGACCCTGTTAATGGCTTCCGATATATGAAGAACGTGCCATGCGTGATAGATTTTTATGCTAACTGGTGCAGACCATGCATGTCCTTCAAGCCCACATATCATAAAATCGCTGAGCAATATAAAGGCCAGGTGATTTTTTATCAGATTGACGTGGACAAAGCCCAGGATATATGCTCGCTCTTCGGCATACAGAGCATTCCCACATTGTTGTTTTTCGACAAGAACCGACAACCGGTCAAGATGGTGGGGGCCCCGTCTGAAGAGGAGTTTAGGCAAGCATTGGAGGATTTCATAGCCAAGTAAACCTGTGCGGAAACTCCTCGTATTCCTCGTTTGTTGCACCCTTTGTGCTGAGATGCTGGCGCAGAGTCCTTGCGATAGTGTCCAAGAGCGCTTTGGCCGTTGGGAAACCCGCATCGGACAGCTCACCAACGACGATCCCGAACTGGTTGCCCTTCATTATCTTTTCCTGCAAGATATTCTGAAGGCTATGCAACAGTTTCAAGAAAGAGAGTTGCCCACTATGACCCGTTGTGCAACTATGGATTATTATCAGATACGTGCAGCCTATCAGCGGGTGCGTTATATGGCAGAGCAGAAAAACCTGATCCTCAAGGAACACCGTGACCATGTGGAGGATATCTTCTACCAAAAGGCTGTGGAAGAACTGCGCTACCAGGCAGTCGGCCAATGCCATTACTACCTCGACAGGGCTTTGCAATATGCACCCTTTCATGCTGATGCATTGCTGCTCAAGGCGCGTCTTCAATTGGACGAAGGCCGTTTTGAAGAGGCTGTAAAAACTATACATATTATATATACTAAGTCCACCCTTACCGATTTGCAGGAGCAACAAGTGTCAGACTTCACACTGGAGTTGTATGAGCGGATGTACAATCGGGGGCAGGAACTGATACAGCAAGGTCTTGCGGCTGAGGCGTTAGAGACTTTCCAAACCTTGGAGCATTTCTGTAACAATATGCCCAGTGGTTATTGTAATGACGACTACTATCGGGGCATCTTGGTGTCGCGCGAGGGGGTGTATGAGTCCTACATATCCATAGCCAAGGCTGCTGAGCAGCGACATAATTATGAGATGGCCAAGAAATTTTATGGCTATGCGGAGGAATATAAGAAGCAACTGGAACCGTGAGGTCAGAATCCGGTAAACGGGAAGAACAATGGGGGCAGCAGCATAAGGAATCCAATGATGATGAGGGCCAGTAGAAATTTCCAGATGAACTTGAACCATTTGGCGTAAGGCACGCGTGCCACACCAAGCACGGCAATAAGTACTCCAGAGGTAGGGGTAATCATGTTGGTGAAGCCGTCGCCAAACTGGAAGGCGAGTACGGTCAATTGGCGCGATACACCCATTAGGTCTGACCACTCAGCCATCATGGGGATGGTGAGGGCAGCCTTTGCTGACCCAGAAGGTATGATGAGGTTCAGGAGGTTCTGCACGAGGTACATGGAGGCGGTTGTGCCTATGCGTCCCGCATTGCCCATACCCTGAGAGATGGCGTACAGCATGGTGTCAATAACCTTGCCGTCTTCCAGAATGACAATGATGCCACCGGCCAAGCCCACAATCAGGGCTGCGACCAGGATGTCCTTGCAACCTTCCAGAAAGAGGCGCGTCACCCTGTCGAACGGGAAACCATAGGCAATGCCTACACTGATGCCCATGGCGAAGAAGAGCGCTGCGATCTCCATTACATACCAGCCATAGCCGAGCACCCCGACCACCAAGCAAGTGATGGTGAGCAGCAGAATGGTGAGGATGAGGTGATGTACCGATTTGCGTGTGGCTACAAAACCCAATAGAATAAAGCATCCGGAGATGATGGGCCAAAGTACCAATGTGTGCTCGGTTGCCCCTATTGTGATGTTGGTTTGTGGCATCCGAATGGCGCAATACAGCATGCAGGCAGTGAGGATGGCATATACAATCCAAGCCCGAGGCGAGGACGGTTCCAACTCCTGCTTGTGTTCCTCATCAGTGGCTTTGTCGCGCCAATATTGGTCCAGCTCGTACATGATGGAGCTGGTGGGGTTTTTCTTGACGTGGTGGGCGTAGAGCAGGGTGAACAAGATACCTGCGATGGTGAGAGTTAACCAGCAGATCAGACGGTAACCGATGCCCGAAAAGGTGGGCAAGCCGGAGAGCCCCTGTGCGATGCCAATAGTGAAGGGGTTGAGCATGGCACCGGCAAATCCTATGTGCGCTGCCACATAGCACATCAGCACGCCCGTGATGGAGTCGTAGCCCATGGAGATAGCCAAGGGCACGAAGATGCCAATGAAAGCAATGGTCTCCTCACTCATGCCAAACACTGAACCGAAGAGACTGAATACAATCATGATGGCGATGATGAGGATGTTGTCCACCCCTATAATATTGAAGAACTTGTATTTCTGAATCTTATGTGTCTTCTCCAAGAAGAGAAAGATGCCCTTGTTAATGGCATTGGTCTCGTTCATAATCCAAAATGCCCCGCCAATCATCAGAATGAAGACGATGATGTGGGAGGTGCGCTGAAAGCCGTTGAAAAAAGCTGTGAAAACCTGCCATGTCTGAGGTTGGTTCTCTACACGATGATAGGAATTCTGCACGACGATGCTGCGCTCATGGCCGTCCACGCTGACCGTCTGCCGGTCAAACTCACCACCCGGAATAATCCAGGTGAGGGCGGCACATACTACGATAATGGCAAAGACAATGGTGAAGGTGTGCGGGATGTTCAGTTTCTTGCCCATGAGAGATCGTTATTTGAATTTCTTTAGGTCTTTGATTTTGTAGCTGCCTAGGGCATGATGCTGAATGGCAGGGTTGTATTGCTTCTCGTCAATCTGCAATCGTTGTTTTTCGAAGACAAATTGTTGGATAAAGTCGGTGACAACTTCAAGGTCGTACACATGGCGAGCGGCTACCTCATGGCCGAGTTTCTCATAGCGGCGGATGTGATAGGGGTAGTCATACTTCTCAAACTGCTTGACGATAGCGTCGCTCCCAAACATGCCGATATGGAAGAGTTGTATTTTGCCATAAGGTACCAGATGGTCGTCCATACCGTGGCAGAAGAGGGTGGGGGCGGGCGCACCGTTGCGATATTTCACCTTGCCATGGGTGGAGAAAATGCCTCCCGCAAAGGAGAGTATCCCCGCATATTGGAAGGTGTCGGGCAACCTGACTACAAAAGGAGCATCGTTGTGTAGAAAGTAGTCAGCTTGCAATACGGTGATGGCACCGGCACTGCTGCCACAGGTGATTATATTGTTGGGGTTGATGGTGCAATGTCCAATGACGAGCAAACTGTCCAGAATGTAATGCGTGGCTTCTAAGAGATCCTCAGCAGCCATTTCGATGGCGTGCTGATAATTCTTCATGCCAGAGATGATACCGTAATGGCTCTGGTTGGCCAGGCCAAGCCTGTAGTCAATGGAGATGATAACGAACCCCTCTTTCATGAGCGGGGCGGCAATGTATGACATCGATTCGGTACGCTCCCCGCCTATAAAACCGCCCCCATGCACATACAGCAGGCAGGCATGCTGCTCGTTCTGTTTCTCCGGTAGATAGATGTCCAACATGAAGGCTGTAGTGTCACGCGTGGCGAATGTCTTAGTGGCGTAGGGAGTCTGTGGAATCTCAGGCAATAGTTTTTCGTAAGGCCCGTCTTGCGCTGTCAACGATAGCGTGGCGATTACAACCATGGTGAGGAGGACTATTTTTTTCATCGCGTCTATTTTTCATAAAACGAGCTGCAAAAATAGGAAAAATGTTGAATTGTTGGAGGCTCGGTCGGTTCGCGCGTTTGGGTGATGTGTAGAGACGTTCCATGTGACGAATATGTGAGGAGACACATAATGCATCAGTTAATTTTTTTCATTATGCTCAGCAAAAAAAAGGATTAAGAAGATATCAGCTTCTTAATCCTTTTTCCCGATTTAGGAAACCAGTACTGTTGGCTATCGTTTGGCTACCTTGGCACTGATGGTGCCCTTGGCGGTTGTCACCTGCAGGTGGTAAATGCCAGTGGCATAGCCGTCGAGGTCAAGGTCAACCTCCAAGTCTTGTACGTTGATAGTGCGGAGGAGCTTTCCGAAGTTGTCATATATTTGTACGGTTTCGATTGCTGTTCCGTTGGCTGTGAGATGACATACGTCAGTCGTTGGGTTGGGATAGGCCAGACAAGATATGCTGTTCACATCGTGAATGCCCGTGTGTGTCATTGTGGCCACGCCACTGTTGACCATGCCCTGCTTCATGGCGATGGCCTTTACGGTAAACTCGCTGCCATCGTGGTTGAAAGCTTCAGTGTAGAGCGCAGATCCTTCACTCGGCGTGCTGTTATCGAGGGTGTAGTAAATGTCAGCTCCGTCAGTGGCCGTGGTGATGGTCACCACCACACCGCCATTACCATCATTGGTGATGTAGATGATCGGTGTAGTCACGGTGTCCTGCTCAACAGCCACAAAGAGGATGTCATCATTGTTGCGCGGGGCAATCTGGTAGTTACCGTTGTATTGCAAAACGAAACCTACCACATCGGCATGCTGACCGGCAGGAATGGTTATGTCCAAAGTCTTGAAATTGTTGCGGCAGACCATCGTCTCCCCATTCTGCTCAATGGTCATGTTGGTGGCAGAAGTGGTGGTGTAGGTGCCGCCCGTTGTGAAGACCACATCGCTGAGTTTCACTAAGCGCGACTCAAACTGATAATACTGTGCTTCGATGGCCTCAATGTCGGTGAGTACCGGAGTGATGGTGCCCACATTGGAGCTGGCCGTGTCGGGATTGGTCAAGGGTACCATTTCCACGAGGCCATTATATAATGCATAGGTACCGCAGATGCCTCCGCTGATGACATCGCCCTCGTTGTATTGGTTGGTGATGTTGCCGTTTTGGTTGTAGATGAGCAAACCGCCGGTGGAATCCTGCACGTAGATGTTGTAGCCATTTTGGAAAACAAAGGTCACGTCACCTGTGATTTTAAACGGGGTGGTATTGGTGGCGGAGTTGGCAGCCTTGAAATCGGCAATGGTCGCCACTTCTGTTGGGAAGGTGTACGTGGCGGAGGCTACGTTGCTCGGGGTCATGGCGCCAAAAAAGGCCATGGCCTTGATTGTGGTGGTGGCGTTCACTGTGAAGGGAGCGCTGTAAAGCGTGGAGGTGCTCGTCGGTGTGGTGCCGTCGGTGGTGTAGCGGATCTCCGCTCCGGTGGTGCCACAGGTCATGGAAACAGTGACTGGGTCCATATAATTGCCGCTGTTGGGGGTGATGACAGGTGTTTCCACTATGGAAGAGGGAACACTCGGATAACCGAAGATGCTCACACTGTCGATGTAAACTCTGGAGGTCGCGGTCGGGGCGGTGGCGGGCAGTGCGACCTGGAACTTGAATCGTACGTTGTCGAAGGAGCCATCGTTATTGACCTCCATGTTGTACATGGCTATGGTACTGCTCAGTTCGAAGAGGGTGGGGGTGCTATAGGTGTTGCCCCCATCGGTGGAGTAGGAGACGTTCACGTTGAGTCCGTTGGTGGCGGCTGCCGCAAACTGGATGCGGGAGGCATGTGCCACATCGAAGCTGGTGTAGGTGTAACCCAGCGTGGTGGCGGAGGCAGGGTACCAGCGCATTTGCATGGATTGGCTGCCCTGGATAGCGCCTGTCGTGGCGGGGGTGCCAAAGACGGTGCCCCATTGCTGACCGGCGGCACCGCTGAAGACCACGTCAGGGTTGTTATAGACAGTGGTGGCGATAAATCCGTCAGTGGCCTCAAAGCCCGTGTGGTATAGCAAGGTGTCGTTGTATTCCGGTGTCGGCGGGGTGGGGGCCACGATGGTGTAGGTGGCGGTGACCACCTCGCTGTTCTCCCAGCCACTCAGCAAGGCAATGGCCTTGAGGGTGTACTCGCCCACCGTATTCAGGGTGATGGCGCTGCTGTAGAGCGTGCTCGTGGCATCGGGTGTGGTGCCGTCCATGGTGTAGCGGATCTGGGCATTGGCATTGTCGCAGTTGATGACTACAACAATCAGCGTGTCGCTGGCGCCGCTGGCGGGCGAGAATACCGGTGCCGGAAGGGCCACGGTGCCGTTGAGGGCAATGGTGTGCGTCAAGGTGCCGCTCGTGACGGTCAGCGTGCCCGTGGCCGGCTCGATGCCGTCAAAGGTGACCGTCACCGAGGTGTTGCCATTGGGATCACTGATGCTAACAGGGGCGGCGGTGAAGTGGGTGCTGCTGCTGGTGATTGTGATGGCTTCGGTCAGGTGCGCACCGCTGACAGTGAAGGTCTGCGTGAGCTGGCTGCCGCTGAACTCCAAGGCAGTGGCGTTGACCGTCAGTACGGGCTCATAAACTAC
>CALDIA010000164.1 GCA_937901455.1 uncultured Bacteroidales bacterium
TTCCTTTCACGCGGTCAATCACATTCTCCCATTTGCCTTCGGTGTAAGGCATATCAAGGTTGTCGCAATTTTTTAGTGCGTCAGCAGATTTCTCGGTGAGCATAGCATCACGAACGATGAGTTTCGACAGCTGATTGGTCTGTGAATAGCCAAAAAGGTTGTTGATTTTGTCGTTACCGCCAACCTTTGCCGAACCTGCGATTTGCTCCAACAAACAGCGCATCTTGCCTTTCAATGAACTGCCTGGAATGTAGGGCTGATTGTCTTTTGTTGCCAATTTGATAACGGGGTTGTCGATGCCACCAATCTCTACGTTATCACCGCTACCGCCAATGTGAAGTCCTGTCAACAACTCAATGGTTGTGTTTATCTTGATTTTCTTTACTAACTGTTTCATTTTCTTGACATTAAGATTATATACTCATTTTTTCCTCTGCTGCTTTGTGATATGCAACAATTGCTTCAAAAATCTTGATGAAGTTTTTGAAGTGCTGTTCGTTATTTACTTTGTCGATGGCATCAGAAATCACCAAATAGAAATCTTTGATTTTGGAGTCTTTCTGTTTTGCACGACCAACAGCATACGCCAACTTCGGTTTCAACAGGACAAAATCTGTCTGATTATAACCTGACATCTGCTGACGCTTTACTTCACCAAAGAACTTGCGGAGTTGATTGGTTGTTAGTTTGTTCTGCGCAGATCTCGTGTTACCGTTTCGGTCAGTAAAATCATCATCCTTTCCAAGATATGAGCCGAACTCTTGAGCGAACTTTACTGTAACATCCGTCACCTTGTCGGTGATTTCGCTCTGCGGAATTAATTTGTTTCTGTCCCAAGCCATAATTACTCGTTTTTATTGTTAATACTATTGATTTCCAACGACAATATTTCAGTCATTTTCTTTTCAAATTCCTCAACGTGTAGTATTTGTATGCCAAATGACTTTTCCAATATTCTTACACTGTCTTGCGATGGTACTTCGGTAAGTACCATGAACATGTGTTTCGACATAATATTCATCATCTTTGCCACTTTTGAATATTTATCTATGTAGTTTTGGTAAGCTCCAGTTTTGGCCTCTATCCAATAAAGACTCTTGTTTATCATGAAAACTACATCCAATTCAAAATCATCACCATTAGGTAGAATGATTTGTGGGTTTATTATGTATGAGTATTCTATATTGCAAGGGAAACTATTAATGACCTTAAGCATAGTCGATTTTACAAAATACTCCAACCAATGCCCCGTAAGGAAGTTAACAGCTATTGGTATTCGATTAGGCGTAGCATAGATGCAAAAGCGAGGGGATTTCAAATATTTGTATTCCGATAAATATGCGATATTGTACAATAGAGTACAAAACTGACAAGAAGAAGAAACTGAAGATTGAGAGAATGTCTTCATATCCAAACGGACACCAGATGAAGAATTAAGACTCCTCTTTATTCTTTCATATACTACTTTGATGTCAGAAAATCTACTGCCCATAAATTGAGAAAGCGTGTCCAATTCGGAATTTTCTTGTTCTCTTTCTGGATAGGTCTTTACAGCAATTCTACCCTCTGCCAATCTCTCTATCAGTATATCGACATCAACCTCTATCTTCTCATTTGCTCCCATTTCTTCAGAAGTCTTTTTATTATCTAAATTAACAAGTACTTCATTGACTGCACATTCCGCTCCATAACTTTGAACTCCATTTTGAGTACTCTCCATCAATGATGCTATTTTTTCTAATGCAACGGCAATTCTCTCTAAAAGTGCTTTGGTATCATTCATAATTACTCGTTTTTATTGTTAACACTATTATTCACTTCATTTTCAACTTCTTGTATTGTTGGAAGACGATTTTTCAATGTGTCTGGTAATTGCTTGGCCAAAGTGTATTCTGCCACACCTACGGGTTGGTTGATATTCTTCAAAGCATATCGTACCACCACATCGTTTTTAGTTTTGCAAATAATCAGACCTATTGTGGGATTGTCCATAGGCTGTTTTAGTTGTTCATTAACAGCAGCGATATAGAAACCCATTTTACCAGCGAATTCGGGTTCAAACTTCACCACCTTCAAATCTACCACCACGTAGCATCGGAGTGTAAGATGATAGAATAGCAGATCCATCCTGTACTCATCCCCGTTTACCACTATTGGATATTGACGACCAACAAATGCGAAGCCAGTTCCCATTTCAAGTAGGAAGTGTATGATTTTATTTGTCAAGGCATCTTCCAAGTCTTTTTCATTATACTCCTGTGATAATGACAGAAACTCGAATTTATAGGGGTCTTTAAGTGTTTGCTGTGCCAGTTCACTTTGTGGTTGAGGCAATGTCAAATCGAAATTGGACAATGCCTTACCTTCTGTCTTATACAGGTCGAGTTCCATAAAATGCACAAGCACAGACCTACTCCAGCCATTTTGAATGGTCTTTTGCACATAAAACAATGCCTCGTCCAACTGCTTGCATTTGGTTATGATTTCCACGTGGTGTCGCCATGGCACTTGAATCAGCAAGGAGAAGATTCTACTGCCAACTTGGTTGCCGTTTTTATCTTGAGTATGGGTGTTTTCTCGATTGACAATCTGCTGGTTTTCTTTGAAATCTGAGGTTTTTAATTGTCCACCAAGTTGGTGGACAATTTCATCATTTTGATTATAAAACAAGTAGAACTGCTTGCAAGCGAAAATATTTGACCTTGAAAAGCCACCTACATCTGGAAACTCCGCTTTCAAATCTTTGCTCAATTGAGCAATCAAGCCATCGCCCCAATTGGAATTGAATTGCCTTTCGACAATGTCGCGCCCCAAGTTCCAATAGAACTGAATCAGTTCGCTATTCACCCGAACAGCAGCCTTTATCTGGCTTTGGCGAAAACGTTTCTTCAGTTCGCTCAACCATTGTATGTATTCTTGGTCAGTCTTCATTGTTGGCATCTTTTTGTGTTCTCAACAATAGTTCTGCCCAACGTGCAGCCAACGACATCAAGCGATAATTCTCTGTTTTCACCAATTGTTTGTCGCGCAGGTCTTTACAGAAATCATACACCGCCTTGTTGTCCTTCTCCTTGCCCATGAAACGGGTCAGATAATAAGCGGTGTGCCATAGGTAGCTCATATTGGGCTTACGTCTGTGGTCGCCCGACCTGTTTTCTGCCTCAATGATTTGATTTTCCTTCACTATGGCAGCATAAGTCATTATTTTATGAAGTATTCCGCGCGAAAGTCCGCAATTCTCAATCAGCGAAACGAATTGCTCTTGATAGTTTTTCACATAGTCAAACTCATCTTTCCACGATACACTCTCGCCAAACATGTTGAAAGCGTTTTTCGCGCCGCCATTGTATTTCTTGGCTGCATCTTCCGCTTCGCCTGCTAGTTCGGCAGCTTTGGCAATGGGGAATTTCGCATTGACAATAGCTATGCCGCCCGAAATCGAAAGCGTTGAGTCGTGCAATTCCTTATTGCAATATTCACTGAATTGTGCCTTGACCTCGGCGGAAAAATCAATCACCTTGTCCCATCGGCCAACAGCAAAAATGTCATCACCACCAGCATAGACTATGTTTAAGTGTTCCTTATATTGTTCCTGAATGGCGTGGAGACTGCCATTTTCAGAATCGAAGAACTTGTCCAACTTCCATGAAAAATCTTTGTACTGTGCCATCGTGTCAAAGCCGCTGACAAACCTCGTTCCCAACCCATCAACGTCCATACGCAAGATGCCCAAATAGGTTTTGTCGGCATATTCTTCGAGCATCTTGAAATGCTGCTTGTCGCGGAGTTTAAGCCCTAAATCAATCTGGGCTTTGACCGATGGCAATACAGTCAAAACATCGTCCTTCTCGTCATCTTCATCTTTGAAGTTGAACGTATATTCTTTTGCGCCCTCAATTCCAGTTATTTGGCAAACTTTCACATCTCCACCAACCTTTTGAACCTCAAAAAGATTATTCTCAAGCAGAACATCTTTGAACTTTTGGTTCTTCAGCGCATTGAACTTCTCGGTAATCTTCTGCCAAAGCAACCCAATTTTATCAACAGCCTCGCCGACTTTGACCTTATCGCCTTCATACACGAATGGCACAAAGTCGATATTGACAGACAACTGACCTTGATGTTCAGTCCATAACTTCTTTTCCCACTTGCGCCTAATTGAGTAAATAGCATTGCGAACAGCTTCGTTGTCGGGCACTTGCAGGTAGAATTTTCCGCCAGAGCAATATATCTTCATTTCATCTCTTTGCGGATAATTTCGTAGCTCTTCGATATTCAAAATCTCATCACATATTTCACTTGTGACGTCTTTCAAATATGCCGAGCGACCTTTTAGGCTTACCATAGCACGTTTGGAAGTTATATTGTATATAAACTTCTGAATACCAGACAAATCACCTCCTACGAAAAGTAAATTTCCTTCCATATATTATGTATTATTCATTATTATCACTGTTTTTCTCATACTTCCGCACCACCGTTCCGCACCCCAAGCTCACGCCCTTCCCCAAGCCTATGTAGTCCGGCAGGCTGACGTTGCTCTTGAACTCCACGTCGAACGACATCATCTTCACGCCTTTGTAGCGGGTCAGGCGTGGCTCGTCGGCGGCGGTTATGCAACATTGCACCTGCTTGTCGAAGTGTATGCCCACGCCTTTGGCAAACGACAAAATATTGCCCGTGAGCATACGTTCCAAAAATGAATATTTCTCTGCTATTCCGTCTAACCGAGAATACATCCCATAGTTTATCTGATTCAACGGAAGCCAAGTTCTAATACGATATGTAAAATCATCCTGCCAAATCTGAATTATACTCTGATTGGCCTTAACTGAATCCACCTCTAATGTCACAGGACGATTACCGATCAGGACATCAAACTTTCCAGCGGAAAAAAACTCACCAATCACCTCTGTGCCCTCGCCAATGCAGACAATGGCCGCTTTACGATGGATTCTTTTGTACTGAATCAAGGGATAAGAATACCTTAATTTATCTTCACTATCGTGATTGTGGAAAAGCAGGTTTGCATTTTGCATGGCATTAATCACAGCACCACGAAACAAATGAATCTCCTCTCTTTTTATTTCGTTAGCAAACCCAATAATCAAAATCTTCTGCTTGTTCATGTTTCTAATAATGGCTTGCAAAATTACAAAAAATAAAAAACGTATCCGCAATACCACTTCAAAAAAAATTGCATTGATAACCTACAAAAAGAGTTATCTTTCAACAATCTCATCATCAGATCTTAAGAGCTAAATACTCGTAATAAAAAGTCCCTCTGCTATAAAAAAAGCTCCCCACACCATTTGGCGCGGGGAGCTTCTGTATAAGGATTGCCAAGTTGGTTAGCGGGCAACCGTGAACTTCTTATTGACAATTCCATTCTCAGTATGGATTCTCAACATATATACTCCATTAGAGAGATTGGCCACGTCAACTTGGGCGTTCATGTCATTAGCATTGACACTTTGGATAGTCTGCCCCATCAAGTTCATCACTTCAACAGTCTCTATGTTGGCATCAGCCGTCACATTCAACACGCTGGTGGCAGGGTTCGGATAAACAGAAACATTTTGTTCCATGTCACTGATACCTAATCCAAAATCAAGCTTGACGTTGTCGATGAAGAACCAATACATATCAGCATTTGACTCATACTTGAAGGCAATTCTAACAGTTTGATTGGCATAAGCACCGAGTTCAATAACTTGAGATGTCACACCAGGAGTGCTGATTGTCTGAGTGGGAAGCAAGTTAATTGCCGTCTCAACGGAACCGCCCTGAGGAATCACCCATACGGAATATTTTTCAGGATATGAACTGCTGGCACAAGAATAATCATACATCATATTCACATTAGATTGAATGGTTATTTCCGGAGAGATGAGCCATTCTTCCGCATTAGAAGTTGAACTATACATGTATGCGGCCACACCTGGATTTTGATCGTCATACTGCAAATATTGTACAGTATTTCCATCATTATTGGCATCGATAATGATCCAACAAGAACGAGTTTCAGAAGACGGATCAAAGGTCTCAAGGAATGGGAAGGTGGTAATCACATCACAATTAATTGCCGAACCTACAAGAGAAATGGTGTCAGCAGTATTTCCCAATGTGGCTATAACCATACCCGTGGAATTGCCGGCTGTCGTTGGAGCATATTGGACATAGATTGTTTGAGACTCAACTGAATTTGATGGAGTAGGAATAGTAACAGAGGTAGAGAATGTGGTGCCATCTAAGGATATTGCATAAGGAGCTGCCGTTTCTATTGTAATAGCAGTGTCAGCATTCAAAATAGTGAGGTCAGAAGTAAGCACATTGGTGCTTGAAACAGGAATTACACCAAAATCCAGTGATGCAGGGTCAAATGAAAGATTTACAGCAGTTGTAAAAAGGGAGAAATTGCTAACAATAAATATCCATTTATCAGCATCAGAGGTACATCTGATAGCGATTTTATAATCACCATTCAAGTCGCTTAATGCGAAGTATTGTGTAAGGGGTGAAGTATTTGTAGCAGTTACAGTATCCACCAACAACACTGTGTCAGAAGCACCTATGGCATATACCATAAATTTCTCGGGATAACTGGAGCTGTATGCCCAATAGTCAAAAGATCCCATTTCATTGCCGGTAAAAGTAAACTCAGGAGAAATCAACCAATCATTGGCAGCATTGGAGGAATTATAAATATAGTAAGCATAACCATAGTCTGAAGCAATAGTGAAAGTGCTGCCATCATTATTGGCATCCTCAATCGTCCAACATAAGTTCTGTGTATCGTTTGTGAAATCGCAAGTGTAAGGCAGTACATTGTTTCCACAATCTAAAGCGTTACCAGAAACGGCAACCGTCACATTGGAAACGGCTGTATTACTCAAAACAACTGTTCCGTTAGCCACACCAACAGTGGTGGGAGAATATTTCACATACAATGTCCCCCCATTCGGTGCCAAAGTAGCGGTGGTGCCAAAAGTAGTTCCATTGGCAGACACAGAGAACGGTGCTGCTGTTGTTGCGGTAATACTATCCGTAAGGTTGTAGGAGGAAACCACGAGTTGCTGCTCTACTTCCTGTCCCATCACCACACTCCCAAAATCGAGGATCGAATCGTTTACTAAAAGAGTCGGAGTGGTAGGAGCCGTCATCACTTGAATATCGTCAAGATTCAGACGGAACATATCCGAAATGTTGTGGTGACGGAACGCGATATACACTTGTTGGCCTGTATAGGCAGACAAGTCAACCACGTATTGAGTCATGGTAGCAGTAACAGTTCCTGTGGCGACAGCGGTAGTTGCAGTGAAAGCCGACACTGTTGGAGACGTTGCTACATATA
Organism: uncultured Bacteroidales bacterium; assembly: GCA_937901455.1. Lineage (GTDB taxonomy): Bacteria > Bacteroidota > Bacteroidia > Bacteroidales > WCHB1-69 > F23-D06. The sequence goes on from CALDIA010000164.1 coordinate 7,355, forward strand.
CCGAGAAGAACTCGGCATAATAAGTTGCATCCTGACCAGCTGCCCAAAACGAAAGGATGCTGTTGGAAGTAAGATTCAATTGCGGAGTAATCAACCAGTTGTCTGGCGTCAAAACAGTTCCTGACACATAGGAAGCCGAGGTGATATGGCCATCGCCACTGTGCACATTGTAAGAGCCGGAGCTGGATTGTGAGTTGTTCAAGACGAACCAGTTGTAGCCATCGCCATCATTGTCGATGATTGTCCATCCTGTAGGAAGAGACATGTTGGGATCTTCAAAACCTTCATTTAGAAGGTAAGTTTGCGCATTTGATGCCATCATAAAGGCAAATAACGCAAAAGCCAAAGTGAAAATCTTTTTCATTTTTCTTATGATATTAGTTAATAAATAAGTTAAGGTGCTATTATTCAATGATTTATCCTATATTTTATATAATAAAAATTAAAGCGCAAAAATAACAATTTATCGTGAAAAAGCAATAGACCAATTATAGATTTTCAAGTTTAACAATATTATATGGAAATTTTTATAATAAGCAAAGAAACCACCTGAATTATTATGGAAGAATTACATTTGTATCAGATAGCCGATGTTAAAGCATCTCCGTTTTTGGGAAGAATGCATAAAATATGTATTTTTGCGGTCTTGTTACAAACACACTATAAGTGTCATAATGTCAGCAAATTAAAAAATATTTATCATAAAGAAAACGACACAAGTAATCTCAAGAGAAAATTTTCTTAACCTACAATATTACATAAGATGGAGACGATATGTGCGATATCCACGGCTCCGGGCATGGGAGCCATTGCAGTGGTAAGGCTGTCAGGGCCGCGGGCTTTTGAAATTGCCGCCACTCTATTCAAAGATCCGGAGGGCTTCCAGTCACTGGAACCGTTACAGGCCATGTTCAAGCACTTGTACGATGGCGAGCAGTTGGTTGACCAGGTGGTGGTGCTGAAGTATGCAGCACCGCGTTCCTACACGGGTGAGGACATGGTGGAGATATCTTGTCATGGTTCCTTATACATCCAGAAGAAAATGGTGGATATGCTCATAGAGCGCGGTTGTCGGATGGCGCTGCCTGGGGAGTTTACCCAGCGTGCCTTCTTGAATGGCAAACTCGCCCTGCCACAGGCGGAGGCAGTTGGAGATCTGATCAGTTCACAGAGCGAGACCACCCATCACTTGGCCATTCGCCAGTTGCAAGGGGGATTTTCCAAGCGGCTGCACGCTTTACGAGAGCAACTGATACAGGTGGCGTCACTCTTGGAGTTGGAATTAGACTTCAGCGAAGAGGATGTTACGTTTGCCAACCGCGAGGAGTTGAGGCATCTATTGCAGGAAATTAGCTTAGAGGTGCAGGCGCTGGCACAGGCAGCCAAGTTCGGCAACATGCTCAAGGAGGGCATTCCCGTGGCCATCATCGGCAAACCCAACGTAGGCAAGTCCACCCTACTGAACGCATTGTTACAACACGACCGCGCCATTGTCTCGCAAGTGCCTGGCACTACCCGCGACACCATTGAGGATACGCTCTTCATTGACGGGACACTCTTCCGCTTCATTGACACTGCCGGCATCCGCGCCACCAACGACGAGGTGGAAAGCTACGGCATCCAACGCTCCTATGAAGCCGCAGAACGTGCCGCCGTCATTCTATACCTCACCGATGATGCCTCCGAAACTTCGCCCCGTAGCCTGATTAACGAGTTTCACGAACTCCAAGAACATATAGACCTGCATGACAAACGGGTATGTTTTCTCTTTAACAAGACCGATCTGCATCCCAGCATGACCACTGGCAAACAAAACTTTACCATAGAGGGGTATCCTGTCATCCGCATCTCCGCCAAACAGCAGGTACAGGTGGACACTGTGATGGATGAACTCCGCCAATACTTGGCAACCCATCATCTGCAAGACATGTCCATGCTGACCAACGAGCGGCATTATGCATTACTGACGAGCATTGGGCAGTCGGTGGAGAAAGCCATGGAGGGGCTATCCATGCAAATTCCCACGGATCTTTTGGTGGAAGATGTCCGTTCCGCCCTTACCGACATCGGCACGCTGACGGGCACCATCACGACCGACGATCTGCTCAACAACATCTTTGGTCACTTCTGCATAGGGAAATAGAGCAGAGGCACCTCCGCATAATTAATTTTTTTTAAGAGACTATCGAAGAAAAATGTATTTTTGCGGCTTATTTATGATAAATATTATTTAAAACATAAAACATGGAACTTAGACGAATGATGGTAGCCAACACCTTACTTGGCATGGCTGGCGGCATCCAATACCGCAGCCTTAAAAAAGCTTGCCGCGATCCACGGAAATCCAGCGAACAGACTTTACGCGGCATCCTCAACTACGCAAAAGACACTGTTTATGGCAAAGAGCACGACTTTGACTACATTTTACAAGCGCCTAACGACACTGAGTTATACAAACGATATCAAGAGAAGGTGGGAGTAAATGACTATGAGAATATCCGTCCGTATGTAGAGCGCCACAAACACGGGGAGGCCGATGTACTCTTCCCTGGCAAGCCGGTGTTATACGCCACCACTTCAGGCACCACCTCCGAGCCCAAATGGATTCCCATCACTCAAGAATACCTGAACAACATCTATGGTAAAATGACCAAGGTGTGGCTTTACAACTTCATCCAGAACAAACCGAAAGTGTTCAGTGGCAAGATACTCTCCATTGTGGGGAGATCGGAAGAGCGTCGTGTAGGGAAAGAGTGTAGAT
>CALDIA010000165.1 GCA_937901455.1 uncultured Bacteroidales bacterium
CTTTTTTTCAATTCCCCTGCCTATATTTTTTATAACTTTGCCAGTTGAATCTATATAATCATAATTATTAAATCATAACTACATGAAAAAATTCTTCATTCTTATCGCTGTAGCTGCGCTGATGATCAGCAGCAACTTTGCTTTGGCACAGACTGAAAATGCCAAAGAGGAAGGCTATGTTTTTACCATTAAAAAGGAGATTCCGATTACTTCTGTAAAAGACCAGAACCGAGCTGGCACCTGCTGGTGTTACTCGGGTCTTGGCTTCATTGAGGCTGAGTTACTGAGAATGGGCAAGGGCGAGTATGATCTTTCTGAGATGTACATCGTTTCCAACACCTATAACGACCGTGCCATGGCTGCCGTTCGTACGCATGGCGATGTTTCTTTCTCACAAGGTGGTTCTTTTTATGATGTGTTGTATGGCATGAAGAAGTTCGGTTTGGTTCCTGAGAGCGTGATGCGTCCGGGCACTGCCTATGGTGACACCCTGTCTGACCACGGCGAACTGTCCGCCCTCACCGATGCAATGGTACAGGCTATCGCCAAGGGAGACCACAAGAAATTGCAGACGGATGCCGATGGCAAGCCCCTCTGGCAAAAGGCTGTTGCCGCAGTACACGAGACCTATCTTGGCAAATGTCCTGAAAGCTTCTCCTACAAAGGCGTAAACTACACCCCGAAATCCTTCTATGAGTCTCTGGGTTTGAATCCTGACGACTATGTGTCCATCACCTCCTTCACACACCATCCTTTCTATGAGAAGTTCGTGTTGGAAATTCAAGACAACTGGCGCTGGTCACAGGTGTACAACGTGCCCTTGGATGAATTCATGCAGATTTTCGACTATGCCATCAACAATGGTTATACCGTTGCCTGGGGTTCTGACGTGAGTGAAACTGGCTTCAGAAGCAACATCAAGAACGGTTTCTGCGTATTGCCTGACTTGGCTGGTGAAACCAAAGCCGTGGGCAGCGACATGGCTCACTGGACCGGTTTGAGCTCCGCTGAGCGCGCCAAGGAGTCCAACAACAAACCGACCCCGCAACGCTGGGTAACCCAAGAGGAGCGTCAATCCGCTTTCGACAACTGGGAGACTACCGACGACCATGGTATGTTGATTTACGGTATTGCTACCGACCAAATGGGCAACGAGTACTACATGGTGAAAAACTCCTGGGGTAAATATGGCAAATACGATGGTATGTTCTATGCCTCCAAAGCATTTGTACGCTATAAAACCATGAACATTGTAGTTCACAAAGACGCTATTCCAAAGGATATCAAGAAGAAATTGGGCATCAAGTAATATCTGACCCGTACTCTTTATAGGAAACGCATCACTTAGTGGTGCGTTTTTTGTTTATAAAGGTTGCGCTCGCACACCAGCAACAAGTTGCGCAGGCGGTTCATTTGCGTGACGGACAGGTCTGAAAAACGGGTCTCCTTTGAGAACCAGTCAGGGACTCGTTCGGGCATCCACTGTTGCATGTTTTCCCACAGAGCCTGCTCATCGGGTAGCGGGGAGGCGGCATGTTGCCCGCGAATGAACTGCAAAATGCGCAAGCCATCCGCTTTCTCGTGGTAGGCATGGATGAAATGGGGCAGATCTTTGGCATTACGCCGAATGGGAACCCATGGGTCGGGGTTACTCGAATGTGCGTCCAAAAAATCTAAAAAGGGGGTCTGCAAAGGTTTCTCATATAGCAATTGGAGCATTCCGGCCGTTTCTCTGACCGCATCCCAAAGACTATGATGGAAGACAGTATAAGAATTGTTTTCTTCGGTCATGCCTTTCTGAATGGCAGGTCCTGTGCCGAATGGTACGCGGTCGGAAAGCCGGGTGGCGGGATAGACCATCTCATCGTTGGTATGGCCGATGGAAGACATCTTGCAGAATTTCTGCAACAGGTAGAAGTCCTCGCCACTTTGGTAGGGGGTGATGCCCCCGATTTTTTGCAGGGCACCGGCGCGCATGACAATGGCGGAGCCTAAGGCGGTATATTGGTATAGTGTATCGGTCAGCAGCATATTGATGGCATAATTGCGCATATAGATTTCGTAGCGCAGCATAGCTCGGTCCATGAGGTTGTTGCCGCTCAAAGGGTGGTAATAGGGCACTGCCAGGGCCGGCCACTCCGGATGGAGGCTGAACGAGTGCAGCAACGAAGCAAGATAAGGCGGGCGCACACAAGTGTCAGCATCTAAGCTGACGATAAGATCATCGGCAGCGGCCTCCTGGAGAATAGTATCAAAGAGGGTTTTGCGCGCCCAGCCCACGCCTTGACGCTTGCCCTGCCATCCCTGCCCTTGCGAAGAACGGTCAAGAATCGTCAAGCGGAGCCCCTGGTAATTGTGTAAATACTGAAGTAAGGCGCGATTACGCTCACAGACAGCAAAGTGCGTAGCCTCGTGCCACCAAGCCTCTGGCTGGTTAACGCATATCCAAACTTGAAAATCTTGATGGGTTTGCTGCTGCAGCCGGGCAAGCGTTTGCGGCAAAGCCGACAATTCGTCCATGGCCGGAATGGCCACATGAAGGGATGACATGCCTACTTGACTCTCACCACCACATCGCGGGTCTTGATGGTGGTGGTCTCAATATTGTCGCGGGCATAGACAAAATGTAGGGTGTCCACGCCTCTCTTCACCGCCTCAAATTTCCAATAGCGGTTGGAGGCTGCCCCCACCATGCCCTCTGGAGCCGTTCGTTCATAGCGATTGCCCACAGAGTCCACAACTGTAATCTGATCTTTATTGGCCAATGTCCACCAATAACCCAAAGAAGCATTGGTTGTAAACGCAATCTCACAGGTCTGACCCTTCTTCAAAGTCACTGTATCTGTTTTCTTATCCACTGAAATCATCTCCTTTTGAGATCTGCAACCGGTCATGGCCAATAGTATAACACTGAGAAATAATATTTTCTTCATCTTTTTCTATTTATTAAACAACGGCAAAAATACAAATTATCTACAAAAAAGAACCTATTCCCAAAATTTATAGGTGATATCTTCCGGTTGGCCGTTAACATTCTTCAGTAAACGTTGGTTGGTAGTTTTAGATTTTAGACTTCCCATTTTTGGATTGTAGGGCCCTACCTTCACATAATCGAAATGTTGGAAACTGGCTGGAATAGCCTGAACACCAGAATACCAAGCCACTTTCAGATCGGTGGTCTCCCGGATATGATCACTCAACGACACCACTTGGTCAGGAGTGGCATCACCTCCCATGAAGCACACGCAGGTGACAGAGCCTCCATACTTGCGCAACATGGCATCTAAAGCCTGCTCGTCCAGGGGATCGCCAATGTCATCCTGTAGGTGCGGACTATGACATTCGGGGCAATGGTTGGGGCAATTGGTGATGTTCACGGCGAGGGTGACCTCTCCGGGAATTTCCTGAAAGACAATATCGTAATTGTAGTATTTGATAAGTTTGATCTTTGCTTTCCTAACGAATACGAACTACAAGTGGCTAACTTCTATTTGCACTCTTCTTTCTCCATTTTAGCATAGTATCTTCTGGCGGCCTCTTCCTGGCGACCTTGCGAGAAGCTGCTCACCCGTTTCATATAGCCGATAACGCGAGTAAGATAATCCACATGGTGGCTATGGCATTCCGGACACTCATGCAGATAGCGCTTATCAATATGGCCACAGTCATTACACACTGTGTTGGGAATGTTGAAAGTGAAGTAATTGCAGCCTTCTTGTGCTGCCACGCGCAGCAGATGGCGGTATTGTTCCTTGGTAAGATGTTCCTCCAGATTGCAATGGAGTGCCGAACCACCCGTGAGATGGTCGATATAACGCTTGCCATGCATGCGGAACTTGTCAATCACGTTAGTGTTTTCATCCTCTACTACGTAGAAATAGCTATTATAGCAATCGCGGGGTACCTTATAACCATCCTCGCGGTCCCACTTGGCATGTTTCACACCGACGTTCTCCGCAGGAATCATCTCGCAGTTGAACATCAGCTCTTTGGTCTTATACTTCTTGTTATAACGTTCAATCAAGCCTAAGACATCTTCCACAAACTTGGCATATTCATCATTGTCACTAATGGGGATGCCAAAATACTCGGCGGCCTCCACCAAGCCGTTGACACCAATGGTCAGGTATTGGCGGTTGATGGCGATATAGCCGGCATCGAAAAGGGGAAGCATACCTTGAGCCTGCAGGTATTTAAGGTTCTCATTATAGGCGGTCTGCACCTTATGCATCAGATCAATGACCTCCTCCACAAACTGGAGAAATGGGATATTGTTGCGATGTTCGTACTGGATACAGCGGTTAAGGTTGATGGTAAGCACGCTCTTGGAGCCTGTGGACACACCTCCTGCGCCCAAGGTGTAGCTAAAGCCATTATCCTGAATCTCGTTGCGCAAGCGGCAGCAGCTACTCAGGGAGTCAGCATTGTCGCTCACATACGTGAAGAACGAGTGACCGGCGGCATACATCTCTGCGGTAAAGTCGGCATACTCCTGATCCATGATGTCGCCATCCTTAGAGAGCAACGCCATGGTCTCTACGGGAAATGTCAGCACCGCACGGGTACGTTCCTCGTTAAACCAACGCATAAAACGCTTCTGAAGCCAGCTCACCGAATCCCAAGTAGGCATGGTGCCGTCAGGAAAGCGAAACTCACCAAACAGACTCTGGAAGTAATATTTGTCGTAATAGGAAATATTCCAGAACACAGACTGGTAGTTGCGGGCTCCGGAGGGTTGGTTGATGGAGTAGATCACCTGCTGAAAATAGTCGGTAATCACCTTGTCGATGGTTCGCTTGCGGGCGGAGAGGTCCACCACCTTGTCGGCTTCCTTATAGTAATCATCACCATAATCCTTGCGGATGAAGTAGTCCATATACATCAGAAACTCCGGGGTAGCGCATGCGCCGCTCAGCATACTCGACACCATGAAGACCATATTCACAAAACCGCCGCAGAAAGACTTGAGGTTGTTGGGACGGGTAGAGTTGCCACCGATGCTCTTGGTGCCATCCAACAACCATGGATACATGGTAATGCTGGCGCAGTAGTTGGCAATGCTGGTTTCATCATTTTTGTAGATGAAATGCTGGTTGAGCAATCGAATGTACTTGTCGGCCAACTCTTTGCCATATATCTCCTTGATACGGTCGCAGAGCATACGCCGGTTAAGGCGGATGAAGTTCGACTTGGGCAGCTCGCCAATGAGGGTGGCAATGTTCTTCTTCTCCACATTGGCGTTGGCATCGTACTTGCTGCCGGTGGCCGCATTGGAAGCATTGCAATAGTTAATTAAAAAACTGAGCTTGTCCTTCACCTCTCGGTCCTCATAATGGCGTTGACGGTACAAGATATACGACTTGGCCACAGAGTAGTAGCGTTCAGCCATCAAGGAAACTTCCACTTGGTTTTGAATCTCCTCCACAGAGATACCGTCATGAACCTGCACTCTGCTAAGCACATCTGTCAGCACCTCCTTGGTGGCAAAACTGTTCACAGAAAGAAAGGCCTTTTGGATGGCGTTCTTGATCTTGTCGGCTGAAAACGGCTCCCGTTTTCCATTGCGTTTGATGATGTATAGTTCTTCTATCATAATAGGTTAAAGGTTTCATAATAGAAGCTCTGGGAATAGTTACTATGCAGTAGCATACACAAGCTCTTAGTCCCGAAAGCTTACGTGTTTTTTGAGGATAGGCAGGTCTTCTGGCTCGTTCTGTTATTTCAACGCCTTCCCGACTGGTCTGCCAGTGACATTATGTTGAAAAACATATAGAACTTACAGCTACGGGTATAGCCTTCGATTTTCACGAAGTTCCCTATTATTCTCAAAGAGAACCTAAACTCGGCGGCAAAAATAGCAAATACAAAAACTACTTCTTTGAAGGTTAAAAAATACTTACTAACAAATTTATTAACATTTTTAAAGATTTTACGCATTTCCCTGTACAACAATATGTTACACTGTTTGATTATAGGCGATGACGAGATGGGCAAATCAATCTGTCGTCCCCCCCCTTATCCACAAGTTCTTGTCTCTAACGGAGCTGTTCAAGGAAAAAAACAACCGACTCAGTATTTTTTTATCTTTGCAGCGTATTCTAATATTCACAATTATGAAGAAATGTATTTTTTGACTCTGCTTGTTGGCTTTGGAATGGGTGCGGGGGCGCAGAATGCCCATTGGAGTTACTGATATAGCATGGGATTCAAATAACCATTGTTTCGCCGCATGTGGAAGATTGTTTGACAGTGACCAGCTTGAGCTGTTTCTTGTTCAATGTACCTACAATATGGGTAATCAATCCTTTTTAATGCCAAATTATACTTGTTGATCTTTCACCGGATCACAACCATTTTTCTTGTACTATCATGCCGAATACAGGCCTTCTTTAGAGATAATAGCGACTGATGATAGTGGCAGACAGGTAGTGAAGAAAATCGTCATTCTGTAAAATTCTTACCATGGGTAGATTGATTAAAATATTGCTGTCGTTAGCGTTGACTTGTCAGGATTTCCAGATGAGTGCCGTCTCTGAAATGATCTCCGGAAGAGAGTTTTGGGTTGTCACACCTGATACCAAGAATGGTTGTCCAGAATGTATGATTATTTGTAGTGATAGTATTTTTTTGTATATCATGGGGGACACCGCATGTACCGGGTATTTGGAAAACACCTTCTTAAATTATCATCTGGATTTTTCCGTAGTCCCTAATATTCCGACAGTTTTAACAATACCTGCTTCTTTAACAGCGCACCCTTTGCCAATTGCAGGAGCTCAACAAGCGCCATATCAACCTTTTGAAACGGGTGTCTTCATAAAAACCACACACAATGTTACAGTATATACGCTAGACAAACCCTCAAAGCAGAACACTTTGAGAGATTATTCTTCATATACCTTAACGAATTTAAATACATCTTGTCGTTGTGAATTTTTATACACCCCTGTTTGTATCCTAAGAACCGTCCCACAAGACCCGCTTTATCAATGCAAATCTGTAATCTGGCCCATTAAATACGATACCACTACTCACCTTCTCCTCAGAACGAACTTTAATTCTTCTTATTTCGACTCATGTATTATCACTGCAATGGAAGACAGTGTGAGGCTTTTTATCCGCAAAACTCTTTCTGGCTATAGTTTAACGACAGTCTATGATACAATTATGTTGTATCACAAAGGACAATCTGTTATGATTGATTTGGTATTCTACAAGGACCAATTGCAGACAAGTTACTTGTTACCAGCAAATGTTTCAGCGCTGAGGTAATATTTATACTTATAATAGGATAATGCCTATAACCCAATACCGGCAATTCTTTACAGGAAAAGATTGGCTTTGCACCAAACTGCACGACAACCGGTTCGACAAGGGCTTGTTCTTCTACACTGATTTTTTTGGGGAAATGAATTTCCAAGATATTACCGGAGGTATGCCTTCGGCTTACCATTATAATGAGTATATTCCTAACTGTTTGGAAGAATTTGGGCAGTTCCAACCCGAAGGCACCCTATTGACGGGAAGCCATCGCCGATATTACGGAGACATCCATTCCTATGTGAGTGTGCCATACACATTTCTGCGTTTTCCTGTATCTTTTACGGGGTTTGCAATGACAGGTCCAGGTTTTATCTATTATAAAGAAAGCGCCCCAGGTCATCCAATCGCTGGTGCAATATGGGATTCATTAGGGTGTGGTTTAATTTTTCCTCAACACCGCACTGCTGCTCGTCAACCTACTGAAAGGATGGTTGACAAGTGGTATTATCCCACCTCTCGTAACGACATGCTATTCGCGCATATTTCCAACGATGGTGACACCTCATTTATCCCAGCAGACACCCTTTATGTGGATGTGCAGATCTATGTGCACGAAGACGGCATCGGCAGCACCTACTTCAACGGACAGCTCATCCCGCCCACCGCCTTCGACTCCTTTCCCATGACCCACGGCGAGTATTGGGTAACACAGCTCTACTTCTACAACGAAGACATCCCCGAAATCATCCGCATCGAAAACGAGCATGGCTTCTCTGCCTACGTGGACGAGTTCGCCTACAACGTGGAGCCAGCACCCGCCGGGCACAACGAAATTGACGATTTTTTACCTTTTTGCTGTACTACAACAGCGGTGCGTCTGGTTCCTTGAGCATGGATGCCCTTCAAGATTGCTTCACTGGTCTCAGTCCGCACAACAACGACACCGTCTATCGCTGCATCGGC
>CALDIA010000166.1 GCA_937901455.1 uncultured Bacteroidales bacterium
CGGCAATTTATTACGGCGGCAGGATCGTGGGATTCCTTCTCCGTAAAAATAATGAAGAAATCAGGTTTATCTCTGCCAGTGACAAAAAAACACTTCTGCTCAACCTTGCAGAAAAAAAGGATAAAAATCCTATTAGGCTTAACCCGATGGAAACTTGACCTCTCTTTCATCGGCCTTCCACACCTCAAGGTAGTAGTGTTGGGTATGGCACTATTTGTCTGTGACTTCCTATTACAGCGTTATCTCATCCATCCCCTCGTGGATGTGGCCAACCTCAGCCTAACCTGGCAAATTGTTGAGGGTGTTGTCAGGACACTTTGGTGGCTGGCCATTGCCACATGGGTAGTGTATCGCTGGCATATTTCCGAGGAGGTAAACAGATTGTTGGAAAAGGCTTATGGAAAATTAAACACTAAAGTTTGTAAAAAAACTAACTAAAAGGCTCATCTCATATACGAATAATTGTCTATTCTTACACTGCTCGCATTTTTGTTGACATTTTATTTCGGCATAATTTCGGCATAATTTCGGCATAATTTCGGCATAATTTCGGCATAATTCCAAAAACTCATATTTGTATGTGACAGAAAAGTGTTACTTTTGCAGCGCATTACATCCATTGAAACTCTGTGTATCGGGCCTCATGGAATCTGACAATGTGGTTTGAAAATATAAATCACTCTTTATATAAAAACAGTATGATGAAAAAGTTTTATGCCACCATCTTTCTGACCCTCTGCCTGCTGCCGGCCGTGCGCGGGCAGTATATGTCCTTCTTCGGCGACAGCACCTAGGAATACCACATAACCTACATTACCAATCCCCCAGAGGACTATATCAACTATCCTCCCGAGGAGCCCAATGCTTTAGGTGTGTATTGTAAAACCCAGATTTATCACTATAGGAAAAGTCATTGGAGTTATGCATGGCATTGCTGGTTGCCTGAGCATCTAGAACCTAGTTTTCTTTGTCTTCACGAAGATACTACTACAGGACGTTTATACCAGAACAATGGACCTATATGTGATATGTCGCTTTCAGTTGGAGATACCTTTTACTATAAGTATTCCTCCGCCGGCATAGACTACGATTGGACCATGTTGGTAGATAGCACTAAACATATATCTGGCAGAAAAAATATATTCCTTTCCCTTTTGGACCATAAAGACGATTATTTCTTCGGCAGCGATTCTTCCTCTCTACACCAAAGTTTTTCCCTCCGTTTCATTGAAGGAATTGGTGCCACATGTGCCTACCGACCTATGAGGGATCCCTATTTGTCATTATTGTTATGTGTTTATAAGGACGATTCATTAGTGTATCTGGCAGATGAAAGTTTAGGGTGCGATCAAACCTGCGTGGGCTTGCAGGAATACCAGCGCACCAGCATGAACCTCTACCCCAACCCTGCCTCGTCATACATTGTTATGGATATGGGAACAGGCGAGGAGCTGGAAGGCAACGTGCTCATAACAGATGTGATGGGACGTGTTTGCCTGCAACAGCCTGTTTCGGGCAGCAGCATCCGCCTCCCAGTGGCCGACCTGCCCAAAGGAATGTACTTCCTGACCTATACTGGACACGGCAAAAACCTGACAAGAAAGTTTGTGAAAGAATAATAACGATGAAAAGAATTTTTAACACAGCATTAAACAATCATAAGGCTCCATATACAAAAAAACAACCAATGCATAACAAACAAATTAGCTAACTGCAGAATGAAGGCTATTCAAAATAGCATAAAACACATCCCGCAAAAGGTAATTCTCATAGTATCAACCCTTTTGCTCCTTCTGCTCACGGCGCCCTGTCTTGCGCAGGAGGCCAGTGTGGTGTTTTCGCCGCAGGGAGGCATCTATGCAAAGACGTTTCCCGTAACCATCCATTGTGAAAACCCTGCCTGGCATATTCGCTATACACTGAATGGGGCTACACCCGACATGCATTCCAGACGCTATACGGCACCGCTCACGCTGGGCCCCGAGCTGTATTCCCAGTCAGACATTTACAAAATCCCCAATGCCCTTGAAGAGGATTTCTACCTGCCCGATTCCGTCCTGAAATGTATTGTGATCCGCGCCGCGGCCTTTGATGGGCAGGGAAACCGTGTATCTCCGGTAGTGACACAATCGTATTTTATCAATGCTTTAGGATGTGATTTTCATGGGCTCCCGGTCCTTTCTCTCTGCACCGATTCTTTGTCCCTGTTCGATTATGACACGGGAATCTTCATTCCTGGCGCACACTATGACCCTGACGTGCCTGAAATGATAGGCAATTACGACATGCATGGCAGAGCGTGGGAACGGCGGGCAAATGTGGAATTCTACGAGACAAAAAAACAAGGCTTTAACCAGGTGGCTGGACTACGGGCCCACGGAGCAAGTGGTCGGCGCGCCCAGCAGAAGGGTCTTCAGCTCTATGCCCGGGAGGAATATGGGAACAAGAGCTTTAAATACAAGCTTTTTGACGAAACGGATTTAAAGAAATTCAAACATTTGGTACTGAGACCCTTCGGCCATTCAGGAACCCCCGCAGGCGTGCATGACTGGCTGGCTAACCAATTGGCATCCAAACTCAACATATCCTTTATGGCCTCCCGACCTGTCGTTCTTTTCCTCAACGGAGAATATTGGGGTATCTATTTTATTCAAGAAAAACCCGATGAGCGATATATCGAGAGCCATTATGGTATTGATCACGATAGCGTCAATGTGATCTCCTACTGGTACGAGGCGCAATCTGGCTCCAATTTCCCCTTTTTGTTTCTATACTACTGGCTTCAAGACGTTGCAGATCTTTCCGACCCTGCCCAATATGCCTATTTCTGCACGAAAGTTGACATTCCCAATTTAATCGATTACTATATTTTCGAACTCTTTTCTGCCAATTGGGATTGGCCAACCAATAATGTACGATGCTGGCAGCCCATCAACGGTCCTTGGCGGTGGATTTTCTTTGATGGGGACTGTTGTCTGGATTTCCAAGAATTTGATGTTTATGCCAATGCCATCTATACAGGTCCCGACACCTATCCCTCCTCCACTTGGGCCTCTCTCTTCTTCCGTAAGCTTTTAGAGAGCGATCCTTTCAAGAATCAATTCATCACCAGACTGAAAGAGGTTATCCCAAAACACTTCACCTACAAACGGACGAAGCCCTATTTGGACAAGATAATTTTATTGTTGAAAGATGAAGTTCCCCGACAAGTTCATCGGTTTAACAGACCCCAGAGCATAAAGGAGCGGAACCATTATTGTCAAAATATTGATGCTTTTTTAGGTGCCCGGGAAAATCAGTTTATGAACCTGACAAAGAACTTTTTCCATCTTTCTGACAAAGGAATCAGTACCATGCTCTGTTACCCGAATCCCCTGCCAAAAGGGGAAAGGCTGTCTTTGCGAATAACGGCCGACCACGACTGTTCTCCTTGGGTATCGGTATATGACTTGCATGGCCGGTATCATTATGCACAATATCTTTTTCTGACAGAAGGGGAGAATACAGTGACCCTCCCCATGAACCTTCCTTCGGGAATGTACCTTGTCAAAATCGGAACAATCAGTCAGAAAGTGATAGTGACAAGTCATTAACAAGTTTGATATTTGTCAAGGGGAGGAGGCACACAGTACCGAAAAAAAACGTACTTTTGCACCATTAAAAACAGTACTATCACTGTTTTTATTTCTACTGATTTTAAAAATATTGAGCTATGAACAAGAGCATATTTCTCTGCATTTTGCTAAGTGCATTATTATTTATCGGGTCCTATGCACAGGATACGGAATTGGTGGGTGCCAACTGCACCTCCATCATGGTGGGATGCAAAGCCTCTACGGATGGTTCTGTCATCACTTCGCACACTTGCGACAGTAAATACCGCACATGGGTGACCATGGAGCCGGCTGCCGACCACAAGCCAGGCACCATGCACAAAGTCTATAAAGGCACCATGCACACCAGTACGCCCAATAGCATGGAGAATGTAACCCTGGCGGGTGAGATTCCCGAGGCGGCCCACACGTATGCCTATATGAACACTGCCTATCCTTGCATGAACGAGAAGCAGCTGGCCATGGGTGAGAGCACCTTCTCAGGTCCTGACACTTTGATGAATGAGAAGGGAATGTTCTTGATTGAGGAGTTGCAGCGTATTGCCTTGCAGCGGTGCGACAATGCCCGCGATGCCATCCGGCTCATCGGTGATCTGATTGCGCAGTATGGTTATGGCGACGGCGGCGAGTGCATCACTATCGCCGACAAGAGAGAGGTCTGGCAGATGGAAATCCTGGGGGAGGGTCCCGACAAGCTCGGAGGAATCTGGGTGGCGCAGCGCGTGCCTGACGACGAGGTGGCTGTGAGCTGCAATGTGGCCCGTATCGGCAAACTCGACCGCAAAAACAAAGACTACTTCATGTGCTCTGACAATATTGAGAAGGTTGCCAAAAAATATGGCCTCTGGGATGGCAAGGGCGACTTTATCTGGTGGAAAGCCTTTCCCTCCAGCTATAGCGGCAACAAGAATTTCAAGGAACGCGAGTGGTACATCTTCAGTCAGCTGGCTCCCTCACGGCATTTCGCTTTGGATGCAGACGAGCTGCCCTTCTCCATCAAGCCCGACCAGAAAGTGTCTCCGCAACGTATCATGGAGCTCTTCCGTGCCAATTACGAGGGATGCCCTGAATTGGACCAGACGCAGAATCTGCTTTACCCCCGCAAGCGCAGGGTGGATGGCGCCCTTGTGACCGACACCGTGGTGTGTCCCAACGCCAACCCGTGGATGGATGGCAACGAACGCGCCATGTACAATATGCTCAAACCTGGCGCGGTGACCTTTTACCGTGGAGTGGCCATGTCATGGTGCTCCTACTCATTCATCATCCAATGTCGTAGCTGGCTGCCCGATGAAATTGGCGGTCTCTGCTGGTTCTCCCTCGAAAACCCGGGCCAAAGCCCGCGCATCCCCATCTATGCCGGGGAAACCTCACTGCCTGCCGGCTTTAACATCTGCGGCCACTTTGGCTATAACGAGAATGCCGTGCTCTGGCACTACCGCAAAGCTAATAAACTGGCGCAAATCCGCTGGGGCGCCACCAAGAATATGGTCTATGGCAATATTCTTCGCTACGAAGAGAAGGCCTTTAAGGAACTGCCCGACTTGGAGAAACAAGCCTCTCGACTGTTACAAGAAGGAAATAAAAAGGAGGCCGTGAAAATTTTAAACCAATACACCTCCGACTTTGCCGGTGCCACCCGTCAAACATGGCAGGACATGGAGCACAAACTTTGGGAAATGTTCTGGACAGGATTTTAATGAAATTGTCAGCTATCGGTTTTCTACAGCCAAAGTCCAATCATTACACCAATGGAAAAGAAAGAACTACGTCAATATATTCGCCAACAAAAGAAACAGCATACTGCGCAAGAACTGGCGCAACAATCGATAACCATTATGCAAAAATTGGCTGCATTCCCCGCTTTTATCCAGGCCCAGAGGATCATGCTCTATGCTTCGCTGCCCGATGAAGTGCAGACCCTTGACTTTGTACAGGAATGGTGTCGCTATAAGCAGATTATTCTGCCCACGGTGGTGGGTAACGATATCGTCCCTGTGTTACTGACCCCCGATGACCAGATGCGGATTGGTGACTTCAACATTTTAGAACCTACCAGCAAACCTTACCATGGGCCCATTGACCTCGTGGTGGTACCAGGTATGGCTTTTGACGCGGAAGGACATCGTTTGGGCCGAGGCAAGGGCTACTACGACCGCTTTTTAGCACAGTATCCCGATGTGCCCACCATCGGACTTTGCTTCGATTTCCAATTTGTAGCGCACATTCCCACGGAACCACACGACCGTGCGGTGCAATGGGTGATCACGTTATAGCCTCTGAGATTACTTTGCCCGATGCAGGGTGATATCCACAATTTCTGGGCGGGTCCCGAAACGAAAGGCAATGGTGCCTCCGCAACCTTCACTAATATAGAGCTGCTGATCCCCATCCTTGTAGAGACCGCTCCATTCTTTGAACATCCAGCTTGCTGGCGACCATCCGAAAAGCTTGATCTGGGCCGCATGCGTGTGCCCCGCCAAGGTTAGCGGAATATGAGTGCTTGGTACCACCTCTTGCTTCCAGTGGGCAGGATTATGATCCAACAGAAGAATGAAGGTGCTGTCGGGAATATCTTGGATGGCCGCAGGCAGGTCCGCAAAGGAGTTCACATTCATGCCTCCGCAATATTCCACTCCAGCCACGGCAATAGAATCATCCCCTCGATGAATATAACGATGTTCATTGCGTAGTAAAATCCATCCTAAAGAGCGCTCTCTTGCTGCCACCTCTTCCGTTGCTCGCCGCCAATCCCGTTCATCATGGTAGCCGTACATACAATAGTCGTGGTTCCCCAATATCGAAAAAACTCCATCGGGAGCAGAAAAGGAGGAAAGGGACTCCTGGTAACGATCCAACTCGTCAGGATGGAGATTGACTATATCCCCTGTGAAAACGACCACATCAGGGTGGGCATCGTTCACCTGCTTCACCACTTTCTGGATAAACTTGCTCCTTTTTCCATAGGTGCCCACATGCAGGTCTGACAGATGAGCAATCTGATATCCCTCAAAAGATTCGGGAAGATTGGGAACCGTGAGGTCCACATGGTGGACACGCAAATCGGTAAAGCCGATGAGCATACCATAACCCACTATCGCCAATGCCGTCACGAAGAGTCCTACCCCTATCCATTTGAAAATAGGGAATGCGGGGGACCAGACCAGTCCTACCAGCCTACCCACTATCGATAAAACAACTACGATAATCTGCATCAAGAAGAAAATCAGCAGAGGTAGCCAGATGTTCATGGAAACTCGGTTACCGACAAGACTGATCAACAACATCACCACAAAAAGCAGTGTTGGAAGCCAATAGAGTATCTTCCAGATGAGTGCGGAGTGGCGTACGAAAGAAAACCAAAGGTAAAGATCTGAACAAAACCAGCAGGAGAGGAAAGCGATAAGAAAAAAGCGTAACATGGCAGGGGGCGGCGCTATTGGGCGGATTTTTCTTTGGCGGGTTCCTCAGGATAAGGGCAGGTGGGGTAGTTGGTTCTGACAAAGGAATAAATGAGCAGACCCAAGCCCAGGAGAATAGCAGGAATGCTGAGCCACTGTCCATTGTTGAGTACGTGGCCCACTTCGCTGGGAACTTGCACCTCCTTGAAAAACTCGATGATAAAGCGTGCTATGAAAATGACTGTCAGGGTAATGCCAGAAGTCCGGCCAGCAGCCACTTTGCCCTTGGCGAATTTGAAATAGTAGATAGTCAGGCAGGCGAAGAGTGTCAGATAAACGATAGCTTCGTATATCTGGGCGGGGTGGCGGAAAGTGCCCGCAATGCCAAAGCCCCCAAGGGTGAAGTCAAAAGCCCAGGGTACATCCGTAATCTTACCTACAATCTCATGGTTCATCAGATTGCCACAACGCACAAGTCCGGCGGCTATAGGCACAGCAATGGCCAAACGATCAAGCAACCACAAAAAGCTGATCTTGTGACGCCACGTGTAATAGATGACAAAGAGGATGATGGCAATCACACCGCCATGGCTTGCCAGCCCCTGATAACCCACAAAGTGCCCGTCTTGAATGGGCAGGATAATCTCCAAGGGATTTGTGATAAACATCTTCGGTTCGTAAAACAGGAAATGCCCCAGCCGAAGACCCACAATAGTCCATAAGATTGTCCAAAACGATATCTTATCGAGCAGGGTTTGTGAAAGATGCTCTGTCTTAAAAATATGCTGAAGAGTATAATAAGCCAAGAGGAAGCCGACGGCCAAGAAGATGCCATACCAACGCACCTCCAAAGATCCAAGATGAAAGGCTACGGGGTCAACTGTCCAAGTAATCGTACATAATATCTGATAAAATAAGGTATTCATAGAAACAAAAATTTAGGCTGCAAAGATAGTGTTTTTTATTGGAATGAGGTTTTTTGTATTGTAGCAGACAGTAGTTGATAGAAGATATTGATACCCAAAGGGATAATTTGATCAGGAAAGTCAAAGTCGGGATGGTGCAATGGGGGTTGTTGCTCGCCGGAACCGAGTCCGAAGAGCACACCGGGGTATTGTTGCGTCAGCAGCCCAAAGTCCTCGCCCCAAGAGAAGGGCACCTCCTTGTTGACATAGGGATAGTGAATGGTTTCGCACACCTGGCGGAGGAGGTTCACCGTATCAGGATCATTGTTGGAGGCGGCGAAGTACTCTTTCCAGCTCACATGGTGTTGGAGACGATATCGGGAAGCTTCCTGCTGGGCCACCTGCTCCACAAAGGCTTTGGTCGCTTGCAGCAGGCTGTCGTCCTTAGCTCTGACAGTGAAGCGCAGGACGGCGTCGCCTGCGGCGACGCCGTAGGCTGGCTCGCCCACACGAAACTCTATCAGTGTAGCAATGCGATAGTCGTTGCGCTGCATGTCATATTGGCATAGAGACAGCAATTTGTCGGTAATGGCAATGGCAGCCGGATATGGGGAAATGCCATTCAACGGCTCTGCTGCATGGGCAGTCTTCCCGTGCAACTCAATGTCGCAACTAATCACAGAGCAAGTGAAACTACCTGCACGGCAAGTGACCACCCCCAAAGGAATGCCGGGAATATTGTGAAGGGCAAAGACCCGGTCAGGCTTATAGTCCCTCATGAAACCTGATGCCAGCAATTGGGCGGCCCCTTCACCAGTCTCCTCGGAACCTTGGAAAAAAAGCAACACCTTGCCAGCGGGCAAAGGATTCCCGCACAAACGCTCGGCGAGACCCAAAAGGATAGTAGCGTGCCCATCGTGACCACATTTGTGGGAAACACCATCTTGTAATGACCGATATGGCAAGTCCATCGTTTCACGCACCCGTACCGCGTCAAAGTCACTACGGACCAGAACCACAGGACCATGGCCAAAGTCATATTCCGCTACCAAATGGTGAGCATCTGCAATGGTGTGGATGGCTGTAGGATGCAGCGTCTGCAAAACCTGACGTATGTAAGCACTGGTTTGGCACTCCATACCGGAGGGCTCAGCAATGCGGTGCAGGTCGTGACGAATCTGTGCGTAATCCATCTGTCTCAACAATATTTCAATGGTGATAAGGCTCGCCTTTCAAAATGGTGAAGGCACGATAGAGCTGTTCGGCAAAGATAACACGGGTCATAATGTGCGGAAAAGTCAACTGCGACAGGGCTATCTTGGCATTCTGACGGGCATATACATCTCCCGAAAACCCGTAGGCACCCCCAATCACAAAGACCAAGTTCTTCACACCGCTGAGCATGTGCGACTGAATATAGTTGGCAAAACCTTGGGAAGTGAACTCCTTCCCACGTTCATCCAAGAGCACTACATAGTCGGAGGGGTCGATTTTCTTAAGGATAAGCTCACCCTCGCGTTTGCGCTGCTCGTCTTGCGACATGGCCTTCGTGTTTTTCAAATAAGGTATGGCCACCGGCTCGTAAGGGATGTAGAAGCGAATCTTTTGGGTATAATCCTGTATGGCATCTTCAAACATATGCCCATCCGGTTTCCCGATCCATATCAGTTTGATTTTCATTTCAATAGTCAAATCTTGGAAGGGTCAATAGGAAAGACAAAATCACGCTGGTCGGCATTGGAGAGCATACACTGGTCGCAAATGGTCAACTCGCCGTTCAGACGGCGTTGCACCATATCGCCCAAACGTTCTTGCAGGGCTGAGATTTCCACAACGTTGACTATCTCATTTGCAAAGGCGAACATCAGGAGCTTGCGAGCATTATGGGCACTGATGCCACGGGAACGGAGGTAAAAGAGTGCTTCATCGTCCAACTGTCCCACTGTGGCGCCATGGCTACACTGCACATCATCGGCATAGATTTCCAGAAAGGGGGTCGTGTTGACACGTGCCTTGTCGGTAAGCTGTATATTGCGGTTGGTCTGAAAGGCGGCTGTGCGTTGCGCATCGGGATACACCACCACATGACCATGGAACCCAGCCTCCGCCTCATCGTCAGCAATGCCCTTGTACAACTGATGGCTGGTGCAATCGGTGGCCCGATGGTGTACCTTGATGCGGTTCTCACATTGCTGCGACTTGTCCACTAAGTATAATCCGTAGAGCTGCACGTCTGCAAACGGTTCACACAAATCTACCTGTATATTGTTCTGGATATAACCCGCATTGAAAGTGATGGTGTTGGACAAAAAATGGGAATGCCCTTCCTGATGCACATACAGATGGTTGAAGAGCAACGACTCTTTCTCCTTGTTTTCTGTCTTGTAATAGTGCAACTGGGCATTTTCCGCCATAAACACTTCCGTCACCACATTCAAGAACGTATGGGCATAGCGCACAGAATCATCGCACTGTATCAGCGACATCTCTGCATTCTTGCCCACATA
This sequence comes from uncultured Bacteroidales bacterium, assembly GCA_937901455.1. GTDB lineage: Bacteria > Bacteroidota > Bacteroidia > Bacteroidales > WCHB1-69 > F23-D06. The sequence goes on from CALDIA010000166.1 coordinate 10,428, forward strand.
CACCACATGGCGGTTCTGCACCAGCAGGTCACTTTGAGCATCCACAATAGAGATGATTTGAAAGGGCACCTGTACCCGCATATTGTCGGGCACATAGATGAAGACACCATCGGTATATTGTTGCTCGTTGAGAAGGGTTAGCTCATCCTTTTCGGCTTGTTGGAAGGCATTGTGACAACGCTCTATAATCTCGGGATACCGCTGGATAGCGACCTTCAAACTACCAATGACAACGCCGTTGTCCAGGGTAATGAGCGGTTTCTGGTCGTGAACAAACCACCCGTTTAGCATGGGCAGGGTGACAGTCTCGAGATTCCAGATCTGGCATTTGAAAACCTCCTCAATAGGGCGATAAGGACAGGGCTCGGCCTGGGTGGTATAGCGGGGCAATTGCTGGATATAGTAATTTTCAGGCTTCATTTACAAGGCTTTTTGGTTTTCATATTCTTCTTTAATCCAGTCGTAGCCGCGTTGCTCCAGTTCCAGCGCAAGCTCTTTAGTGCCTGTCTTCACAATCCGGCCGTCAAAGAGCACGTGCACCACATCGGGCACGATGTAGTCCAGCAGGCGCTGATAGTGGGTAATCACGATGCAGGCGTTTTCCGGGGTTTTAAGATGATTGACACCATTGGCCACAATGCGCAGCGCATCAATATCAAGGCCTGAGTCCGTCTCGTCCAAAATGGCGAGCGTGGGTTCCAACATGGCCATCTGGAAAATCTCATTGCGTTTTTTCTCACCGCCAGAAAAACCTTCATTCACGGAGCGGTTGCTCAGCTTGTCGGTCAGTTCAACCACCTTCTGCTTCTCATTCATCAGTCGAAGAAACTGGGCACCATTGAGTGGATCCAACCCTCTGTATTCACGAATCTCATTGAGAGCGGTACGCATGAAGTTGGCAATGCTCACCCCAGGAATCTCCACTGGATACTGAAAACCGATAAAGATGCCCTCGCGGGCCCGGTCCTCAATCGACATGCTCAACAAGTCTTTGTCTTTGTAGGTAATGCGCCCCTCTGTCACCTCATACCCCTCCTTGCCAGCAATCACCGACGCCAAGGTGCTCTTGCCTGTCCCGTTAGGGCCCATAATCGCATGGACCTCGCCAGCATTCACCACGAGATCAACACCTTTCAATATCTCTCTTCCCTTAATGGATACATGTAAATTCTCTATTCTAAGCATATTTTATCTTGTAAAAAATGAAAGTGCAAAAGTATAAAAAAAGGCGGTTGCTTTTCCGACAAAATGCGTATTTTTGCTTCCCTAAAAAAAGACACGTCTATGTTCACAACCTATGCAGCCTCTGCCGGATCAGGAAAAACTTTCAGCCTGGTAATTGAATACCTCACCATCTGCTTCAAGAACCTTATTGGAACCACGCAATCCAATGAGCAGACATTGCGGAAAGACTTCCGAAGCATCTTGGCTATGACATTCACTGTCAATGCCGCCTCTGAGATGAAGACTCGTATCTTGGATGTGCTACGCACCATGGCCTTCGCCACCCCCGGCGTCCCTTTCGACCCCTATGAGGAATACTATGCCAAGCTCGCCGAGAGGCTCTTCGCTGAACAACAACTTCTGACTGACGAGGAGAAGCGGAAACGCATCCGCGAAACTGCCCTCCTGCAACTACAACACATCCTCTACGACTACGACAGTTTCTCCGTGACCACCCTCGACAGCTTCTTCCAACGCATCATCCGCTCCTCTGCCCTCCGCATGGGCTTACATCTTAACTACAGCGTAGAAATCGAACTGGATGAGTTCTTCCATCAGGTGGTAGAACAGGTAGTGGACAATCTCCGCAAAAACGACCCCTTCTCGCAACGTGTCCTCAAAATGCTGAACAACGAACTGGAAGATACCGGGAAAAGCAATGTCATCGCACAACTCACCGATACCCTGTCGCTGCTTTACAAAAACACCGAGGAAAATTACGAGTTCCTGAAAAGCCTTGAACTGCTCGACAAAAACGATTTTGAGAAACAGATTGCCCACTGGCGCACCTTTGTGTTCCAGACCATTCCTGCAGAATTGGAAAGTACCATTGCCCAGCACGCTAAGCAAATACTGAAAGCCCTATGCGATGACCGAGGCATTCTGAAAGAGAATGTATCAAAAAATGTTTACAATTGGGTTGAAAAGTTGGCCAACGACCCAAGTATCCTCCTTCTGCACAACAAGGAAAAACGGAAATCCAACCAAACTAATATCCAAAAGTTACACGAGGAAAGATACATGAACAAAGGTGGCGTCATGGACGGGCCATCCACGAATATCATTGCCGAAAGTATAGCCAAAATCATTGAGTGGCAACAGACAAGCCTGAAAAAATATCACGACGGCCGCTTATTGTTGAAGACGGCTGAAAAGTTGCTGATCATCTTTGACGTGCAGCACTTAATGGAGGAGGTGAAAAGCACCCAAACTCTCTTCTTCCTGGCCGAGTCTAACATCAAAATTCACGAAGAGCTGATGAAATCGGGCACAGACACTCCGCCCATTTACGAAAAATTGGGATTCAATCACTTCTTTGTAGATGAGTTCCAGGATACCTCGCGCATGCAATGGGACAATCTGAAACCGCTCATCCAAAACAACGCCATCGATCAGAACGGCAGCGCCATCCTCTTCGGCGATGTCAAGCAAGCCATCTACCGCTGGCGTGGCGGCGACTCGCGCATCCTTTTCGACTTGTCGGACTTCAACCGACAGCTTAACAGTCCTTTCGGTTTCCGCACCCTCGACCAAGCGCATTTCAACACCGTTCCTTTGGATGTCAATTACAGAAGTCTTGAGAAAGTGGTAACTTTTAATAATGCGTTTTTTAAAAAATATGCAGACAACCTCTCCTTAGGGGAATACTATAAAGAAGTAGAGCAGAAAGTCAAGCATAAGGAGCCAGGACTGGTGCAGGTATTCCTCCATGAGAAACCCGCCAAGGATGATAAAACCGATGCACCACGACCTTTTAGGGGCTCGCTCCCGGAATCGCACCAGGGACTTGACGCGTATATTCTGGACAACTATCCGGAGCTTGCCCCCAGTGAATATGAATTGCTGTATGCTGTGCGTGACGCCATCGCCCGCGGCTACTCCTGCAGCGACATCCTCATCCTCTACCGCAGTAATGCCAACTGCGAAGCAACAGCCGCTTTGCTGATGGCCGCAGGCATCCCTGTAGAAACCAAGAATTCCCTGTTGCTGCACAGCGCCCCTGAAGTGCAACTCATCATCAAGACCCTCCAACTATTGCTCAACCCCAAGGACCTCTCCGCACAAGCCGCCATCTTGATGGCACTGACCCAACTCCCCAACGCCATCATCCCTGCCGACACTAAAACCTCCATTCCCAAAAGGTTTATCCAATTGGACAACAAAGAGGCTGACACTTTCCAAAGCATCATCTCCGAAATCTTTGGCAAACGCATCCCCTTTGACAAATGGCAACACGAACCCCTTTACATCCTCATTCAGAATATTATTCGACTCTATCATCTGGAACGGCTGGAGAGCCCCTTTGTCAACGACTTTAACGATTATGTTGCCAGCTATCTTAACAACAGAAAGGGCGATGTGGCGGCATTTCTGGAAAGATGGCAGTTCTTGATCGATAACGACAAGATGATCACTGTGCAGTCGCTGGCCAAACAAAACGCCATCCGCATCATGACAGTACACAACTCCAAGGGACTTCAATACCCTGTGGTGATATATCACACCTCCGAACCCAAAGAAAAAGAAACCTCTTTCTGGACGAAAGACCTGACCGACACCAATGCAACACGTCCGCGCGTGGCTTTTCTGTCGGGAATGGGTTCCGAATTTGAAAACTCCTCTTTCGAAAAATCTTTCGATGAGGAAAATAAAATCCGCATCAATGACGAGCTCAACATCGCCTACGTGGCCCACACCCGCGCAGAAGAATTGCTATACCTCATCTCCCCATTGATAAAGGACGTGGATACCAACCAAAACAAATACCCTCTCTTCGTACAGCAGTTTGCCATGAACGCAAAAAGCGCAGATGGCGCACCCCTCTTTCAAACTGCCGATAGCAAAAAGAGAGTGTTTTGGCTGGGCGACATGGACTGGTGCAAGATTGACAAATCGCAAAGCAAAACCCAGACTCGTGTGGTCAATCCCCCCATGGTGGTTTCTGACTTTGGAAGCAGCAACATGATGGCTCCGGCAGGCATGTCGGAGGAAGACCCCCGCGCCATAGGCACACGCGTGCACAACTATCTGTCAGGCATTGTCGTCTTTCCGCAAAATTTAGACGAACTGGAACAGATGCTCTCTGAAGCACCTACAGAGATGCGCCCCTACCTGCGCAATTTCTTCCAACAAATCTTAAACGATGACGAGATGCGCCCCTTCTTCGGTCCCGAAGCCACCGTTTACAACGAAATATCCATCCTCTGCCCTGACGGGAATGTGAAACGTCCCGACAGAGTCTCCATCCTCAATGGCAACGTGCGCGTGTACGACTACAAAACTGGCCACGAAGACGAGCAATACAAACAACAAATAGAAGAATATTGCCAGCTGATACACAGCATGGGATACGAAAATGTACAGGGACGATTGATCTACTGGGACGCCTCATAGAATATCTACGTGGTTAATACATGAAAAAATTGTATTTTTGCCACTTCATTTTTTTAACACCTTTTTGAAATATGAAATACACAGAATACCAGAAACTGAATCTTCCGGTTATTGGCGATGAGATGAGACAATACTGGGAGAATCACGACATTTTCGCCAAGAGCTTGAGTACCCGCGAGGGACATGAACACTTTGTTTTCTTCGAGGGACCACCCTCTGCCAACGGACAACCTGGTATTCACCACGTGATGGCCCGCACCATCAAGGACCTCACCTGCCGCTATCAGACACTGAAGGGCAAGCATGTGGGCCGCAAAGGCGGTTGGGATACGCACGGCCTCCCCGTTGAACTCGGCGTGGAAAATTCACTCGGCATCACTAAGGAAGACATCGGCAAGAAAATCTCCATTGAGGATTACAACCAAGCCTGTCGCCATGAGGTCATGAAGTTCAAAGATATGTGGGACGACCTGACCCGCAAGATGGGATATTGGGTCGATCTCGAACACCCTTACATTACCTTCGACAACAAGTATATTGAAACCGTATGGTATTTGCTGTCAGAGCTTTACAAGAAAGGGCTGCTCTATAAAGGATACTCCATCCAGCCCTACTCACCCGCCGCCGGCACCGGCCTCAGCTCCCACGAGCTCAACCTGCCCGGCTGCTACCGCGATGTGAAAGACCTCACCTGTGTGGCGCTGTTCAAGTTAGGAATTAGGAATGAGGAATTAGGAATTAGCGGGGAAGAGTTGACCAAATACGCCATCGCGTGGACGACAACCCCGTGGACACTGCCGAGCAACACCGCCCTGTGCGTGGGCCCGAACATCGACTATGTGCTGCTGAAGACCGTACACCCCTACTCCGAGCAGCCGTGCCACATCCTGATGGCCAAAGCGTTGGTTTCCACGATGTTCAAGGAGACCCCGGAGGTCGTGAAGGAGTTCAAGGGCAAGGACCTCGTGGGCATCTCCTACGAGCAGCTCATCCCGTGGGTGAACCCCGGCGAGGGCGCGTTCCGCATCATCCCCGGCGACTATGTCACCACCGACGACGGTACCGGCATCGTTCACATCGCTCCCACCTTTGGTGCCGACGACGCCTTTGTGGCTCATGCCGCCGGCATCCCTGCCCTCTACATGATCAACAAGAAGCTTGAGACCCGCCCAATGGTGGATCTCACCGGCAAATACTAC
>CALDIA010000167.1 GCA_937901455.1 uncultured Bacteroidales bacterium
AATTTATCTGATTCAATAATTAATTATTTTTGTATCGGTGTATGTCTATTTCTTCATTCCGCTCATGATTTAAAACTTTAAACTCCGCCACCATTGCTATGCCTATATCTTGGGTCCCCACAAGGATGCCTTTAGGGCAAACGACAACGGAGAACCTTCCGGAACCGCTGGCCGTCCCATCCATGGACAGTTGCTCTCGAAGGACCTTACCAACGTGTTGGTGATTGTGGTGCGCTACTTTGGAGGTATCAAGTTAGGGGTAAGCGGACTACAAAATGCCTATAAGATAGCTGCCAAGGAGGCGCTTGATGTTGCCCAAATCATCGAAAAAACCATAGATGAAGTCTATGAAGTCACCTTTGAATATCTACAGATGAATGCTATCATGCAGTTGATGAAAGACCCTTGTGTGACCATTTTGGAACAGAAAAGCGATTTGAATTGCACTATCCGTTTTTCCATCCGACAACGCGAAGCCGACCGCATTGTGACGGCATTGAAGAAAGTGGGAACAGTACAATATTGTTAGGATCTTCCCAATGCATGGAAGGGCGTGTCGATTAAGCATCACAACTATTTAATCAGATTGCCTAAGATATCGCGGGAGATTTCTCTTGTGACGGTTCTTGTAGCAGCGGATGTGGCGTTTTTCACAATCTTCTCCGTTGTGGATTTCGTGGACTTGGTCTTTTTGCCACTTACCTTGTCGCTGACGAATGTACCCAATACGGTGGCAATAGTGCCGGTCACGGCGGTGACAATAGCCTTCAGGACTTTTGAAACGATATTCTTTTTCTTGCTATTGTCGGTTTTTTCCTCCTTGTTGGTCTTTTCAATCTTATCCGCACCAGACTCTTTGTTAACAGAAGGTACCGACTCCTTCAAGAGCACTTCATAGGCGCTTTCGCGGTCTTCGGGGGTGTCGTATTTGCCATAGATCCGACTCTGTTTGATGATGTCATTGCGTTGGCCTTCGGTAATGGCACCGATTTGCGACAGGGGGAACAGAATTTTGGCGCGTTGCACAATGCCAGGGGCTCCCTTTTCGTCCAAGAAGCTTACAAGGGCCTCTCCGGTTTCCAAGTTCATGATGGCCTCGTCGGTCTTGAAGGCCGGGTTGGTACGGAAAGTGTCAGCAGCAGTGCGTACGGCTTTTTGGTCTTTAGGCGTGTAGGCATGCAGTGCGTGCTGCACCCTATTGCCAAGCTGTCCCAGAATGTTTTCGGGAATATCGTTTGGATATTGGGAGATGAAATAGATGCCTACCCCTTTGCTTCGGATGAGGCGAATTACTTGCTCAATTTTCTCGGTCAGAGCCTTGGAGGTGTCCTCAAACAACATGTGAGCCTCATCGAAGAAGAATACCAGCTTGGGCATGTCAAGGTCGCCCACTTCAGGCAGGGAAGTGTAGAGCTCTGAAAGCAGCCATAGCAGGAAGGTGCTGTATAACTTGGGCTGCATCATCAGTCGGTCGGCAGCGAGCACACTCATTACGCCCTTGCCTCCTTCTGTTTGGATGAAGTCATGAATGTCGAAAGAAGGTTCCCCGAAGAAACGGTTGGCCCCTTGGTCTTCGAGTTGCAGCAAGGAGCGCTGGATAGCTCCGACAGTGGCAGTGGAGATGTTGCCGTATGTGGTGGTGTACTCCTTGGCATGCTTGGAAACGTAATCTAACATAGCCCGCAAGTCTTTCATATCCAAGATGAGGAGTCCGCGCTCATCGGCCACGCGGAAAACAATGTTGAGTACTCCCTCTTGGGTATCGTTAAGGCCCAACAAGCGGGACAACAATAACGGTCCCATTTGGGAGATAGTGGCGCGGATGGGGTGTCCCTGTTCGCCATACACATCGTAGAAGCGCACCGGGCAGGCCTGGAATTGCGGGTCCTCAATGCCAAACTCCGGTAATCGTTTTTCTATGAAACTGCTCAGCTGCCCAGACTGGCTGATGCCAGATAGGTCTCCCTTCATGTCGGCCATAAAGCAGGGAACCCCTGCCTGACAGAATGATTCGGCAATCACTTGCAATGTGACGGTCTTGCCGGTTCCTGTGGCACCCGCTATGAGACCGTGTCGATTGGCCATTTTACCTTCAATGGAGAGCGCTCCCTCGGAGCAATGGGCTATGTATAAGCCATGTTCTTTGTCGTACATATCGTTTGTTGTTTATAAACTGCTGGGCAGCCTCGTGATTAGTGTAAAGAGTGCTATGTCAAGCATGGATCTTGAAACCGATATCTTGGCTGTTGCACCGCTGCAAAAATACACAAAAACATGAAACCCCCCAAATCATATTTGCTATTTTATTTTCCTTACTATTTACTATTCAAAGCAGGCAAAATCATACTTTTTAGGGAATGACCACCACTTTTTCCCCTCCTATTTTTGCAGACTATTTCAAGACATTATCAATTTTATCACCAATTATTTATGCAAATGAAAGTTACTTCATCAAAACTCCTGCTTCTTTTGGCATTTTTAGTGCCATTTTTTGCACTACAAGCTCAGGTGAGCTATTCCGACACCATCGGTGAAGGTTCCACACAAACTTCCAACATCTCTGTGTTGCCTGGTTATTATGGTTTTCACCGCTCCGCCACACTCTATACCGCCGCTGAAATTAACCACGGCAGCGGTAATATACAATCCCTGTCGTATCAGATAGCCATAGGGAATTATCCTATGGACGACAGCGATAAACAACTCAAGATTTATCTTTTGGAAACAGCAGCTACCGCGCTGGACTTGTCACAAACTTGGCAATCGTTGACCGCTACTGCCACACTCGTTTATGATTCAACTGGATTTACAGTGGATTGGGATGAGTATTGGAAAGAATTTTTATTCACGCAGGCTTTTTCCTACAATGGCGGTAACTTGATAGTGCTGGTTGATGGAACTGCTTGCGACCCTGCTCCTTCCATGGGTGATTGCGAAACGGATGTCTATATCAATAATGGAAATGCTTCCAATTGCTGGATTCGGCTGCAAGATGTGAACCCCATTTCCGATACTGTCGTGCTGTCCTCTATTCCGGCAGGAACACACGGTAACAGCTCCGACCGCCCCAATGTCTTTTTCACCTTTAATGGTTCGCATGAGGCAGATACAAATTGTATCATTACCCTGCCCTATATTGAGGATTTTGAGAACTATCCTGGTGACTATTCTGCCATTCCTACCTGCTGGAATACAATCTCCAATGAATACAACTCCTTTTATAACTCCTATTACCCTATCATCAACTCTGGCAGCCAAAGTGATAATTATAACCAAACTATGATGTTCATACTCATGAACTCCTATGCACAATATGCCGTTCTGCCCGCCGTGGATTCTGCACTCTCCATGCAGAATATTTCCATGACCTTCCAATTCAAGTCGGCCCAACAGAACACAACCCGCATGGTGGTAGGCGTGATGTCAGCACCGGATGATACGCTTTCTTTTGTGCCAGTGGCTACGGTATGGCGTGAAGGCTCCTCTAATGCTTGGGAAAACAAGGAAATAAATTTTGCCACTTACTCAGGAACCGGAAAGCACATTGCCTTCCTCTTCAGCAAAGCGAACTCCTCCTCTATGTATCCGAGCTGCTTTGTGGACAATATCATGGTCTTTGCAACCCCCGACTGCACCCCACCGGTACAAATTTCTGCCCATGCAGGAAGCGATACGACAACTATCTCTTGGACATTGACCAACAATGCCTATGGCGTGAGACTCTATTATAAAGCAGCAACAGATTCACTCTATGACTCGGTGGAGGTGTTCGGAGACCAATATTATGAATTGTATAATTTGCCCGTTAACACGGTGTATGATTATTATTTGGTGACCATTTGCAATGATTATAGTGAATCGGATGCCTCTGATGTGTTGACCTTTGCCACGCCTTGTGCCGAGGTGACCACTTTTCCCTGGATGGAGAATTTTGAAAACGGCATCAATTGCTGGACTCTTAATGCCTCTGTCGCTGGCCAAGATTGGCAGCTGGTAACCTCAGGCAACTACCCCACTTGCGCTCCAACCTCAGGCAATTATATGATGAAGTACAATTGCTGGAACTTCAATGCCGACAGTTGGGCTACCATGTCTTCTCCAGCCATTGTGACGAACCAAGCCATGAATCTGTCTTTCAAATATCATAAATATGGGCCACAAGAAGCGTGGGATTATACTACTATGCAAAGCCATCCGGCCAACGATCGCGTGGAGGTCTATCTGAACAGCACACCCGCTTTGGACGGTGCCATCCTCCTGACTACTGTTAACGGATACGATGTTTCATACGTGGGTTGGGATTCCACTTCCGTAAATATTCCCGCACAAGCTTCTGAATACTATCTCATCTTCAAGGCTATCTCTGACTATGGATACAATCTCTATGTGGATGATATAAAACTGGATTATGCCCAAGAAGACACCATTGAGCAAATCGTCTATGTGACAATTGACACAGCTATTTGCGAAGGAGCAGCATTGTATTTGTACAATAATACCTACTCTGAAGAAGGAACCTATACGATCACCCTCGAAGATTCTGTCATTACAATCAACCTGACGTTGAATACAAGTTATTCTATTGTCATCAACGACAGTATTGTGGAGGGGAACACTTATACGAATTATGGTTTTAATGTTTCTACAGCTGGCACATATACACAGAATCTGACAACGGTGAATGGATGTGACAGTACCGTCACACTTTATTTGTCCGTGATGTCGGGTGTGGGAAATTATGCCACGACGAATTTCTCCATATCTCCTAATCCTGCTATTGACTATTTTCAAGTCACAATGCAGCCAAGTCGCGAACCTGTTGTTTTGGAATTGATGGATATTAGCGGTCGGGTGGTGCGCACGGCGCGCCTGATGCCAGGAGAAACCTCTTTGAAGATGGAGCGCAGTACCCTGCATAGCGGTGTGTATATGCTTCGCCTGACAAGTGATGGCAAAGCCCAAACGCGCAAGGTCGTTTTCCGATAAGTGCCAATTATCAGATTTTCTGAAGAAGAATCACGGCCGAGCATGCTCGGCCGTGATTCTTCTTCAAAGGGAGAGGAAGATCTTATTGCATACTTTCAATGATACCCTTTACTTCGTCCCCGGCGGCATTCACATTCTCTTGAAATTCTTTGAGAATCATGCGTGCCTTTGCCTGGGCAAAATAGCCCTTGCAGTTGCCTTTCAATGTGTTAACTTTGGTCAGATCATCTCCTGAGAGATTCTTCTTTTCCACTCGCTTCACCAGCTTCTCAAATTTGGCCTGGGCTTTATCCAGGTCGGTGGGAGAGTAATTGGAGAACTCTTGCTCTACCTTGTCGGTGAATTTTTCCAGTTTGTGGATTTTGTACCCTTTGCTGGAGCATACAAGGATGGAGATAATAAGCGCCAAAAGGACAACCAAAATTGTTATAATCAAAGGTTTTTTGTTTTTTTTCATTTTCTTGTTTTTTTCGTTTTGAATATTTTAGAAGAACGGGCAAAAATAGTTATTTTTCTAATGTTTGTCAATGCCAAGTGTTTTTCTTTTCATGGAGGTTGATTTTGCATATTTTTTTTATTTTTGCAAACTTTAATTGATAAAATGAAAAAGATAAAATTCATAGTAGCACTCTGTTTGGCCGTCATGATTCTTGCAATGACTGGCTGCCAGAAATTCCGTCCCGCCACAGTCGAGTTGAAATCCTGCACCGCCAATGGCAAAACTCTGACAGGTTCAGCGGTCATCACCGACAATGGTGGCTGCACCTATTTTATAGAGCAAGGTTTTTGCTTCAGCATCCTTGACACGCTCTCCCTCAGCGAAGTGTACACTACGGCAGTGGTGGTCAATAAATCCTGCTATGAGGAGGAGTTTGAATGGACACACGAACTGCCCATGGCCGACACCACATATTATGTGTGTGCCTATGTGAAGACCAATGCCGGGGTCAGCTACAGCGAGAAACAAGCCGTCAGTACCGTAATCAATAATTAATCTTAAAAATACATGTATGAAAAAAATTCTTGCCATTAACCCAGGCTCTACATCAACAAAAATTGCGATTTTTGAAGGAACTGAGCAGATATTCATTCAAAATATCAAGCACTCCACCGAGGAGTTGTCAAAGTTTGAGACCATCACCGACCAGTATGAGTTCCGTCGTGATGTGATTATCTCTGAACTTGAGAAGGCCAACATCGACCTGCACTCCATCAACATCATCATGGGGCGCGGTGGTCTTGTGAAGCCCCTGACTTCCGGTGTCTATAAAATCAACGATTTGATGAAAGAGCATCTCAAGATGGGGTATAGCGGACAGCATGCCTGCAACTTGGGTGGATTAATTGCCGACAGTATCGCTTCCGTCATAGGATTGGATGCAGCCTATATCGCCGATCCCGTGGTGGTTGATGAGATGGAGGATGTGGCTCGTATCACTGGGCATCCCGAGTTTGAACGCGTGTCGATTTTCCATGCCCTGAACCATAAGGCTATTGCCCGCACTTATGCCAAAGAGGTTGGCAAAGCATACGATGATCTGAACCTGATCGTTTGTCACATGGGTGGTGGCGTCAGTGTGGGTGCTCACCGCAAAGGTCGTGTCATTGATGTCAACCAGGCATTGGACGGCGAGGGCCCGTTCTCCCCTGAGCGCTCCGGTACCTTGCCGATGAACCAGTTTTTGAAAGCTTGTTTCAGCGGTAAATATACGAAGGAAGATATGCAGAAGATGCTGGTGGGCAAGGGCGGCTATGTAGCCTACTGTGGTACCAACGATGCCTATACAATTGAAAAGGCAGCCATTGCCGGCGACCCCAAAGCCGAACTTCTGGAAGAGGCTTTTGCCTATCAGGTGGCAAAGCAGATCGGTGAGAGCGCCTGTGTGCTCCAAGGCAAAGTGGATGCAATCCTTCTCACCGGCGGCATTGCCTATGGCAAGCCCGTGGTGGCCCGCATTAAACGCTATGTAGATTGGATTGCGCCCGTGGCCGTATATCCTGGCGAGGACGAGATGGCCGCACTGGCGCTGAATGCCAACATGATCCTGAACGGTGAAGTGGAAATCCAAGAATACAAATAATGAAATGAATGCTCCACAGTCACGAGGCTAAGACCGATGGGCAATTCACATAAACGAATATATTCAATCGCTGCAGTGCGAGGTGGGGGCACCGTTCCAACGGTGCCCCCACCTCCTTGATAATGACTTTGTCTTATGGTCGAGCCGACGACTTTGGACCCGATTGACTCTTTGTTTCCAGCCGCCAGCGTCGCCCTCGCTTTCAATCCATAAACTGTGCTTACCATAGTGACACTCTCCACTATTGACCACACACCATCTCCACAGCACGCTGCTCCAGAGAATATGACCAATGGCTGGATGCTCAACACCTTTCTTCGGCAACCAAGTGATGCTCTTCATGCGACCTCTCTATCCAAACTCTCTTTTCCAAAAACGCCAGTTTTTACGACTTTATCCGTGGGAAAATATTATAAGAGTGGATGGATAAGAGAATCACATAGCCTTCCATTTTCTGGCAGACAACTATTATCAACATTTTTTTGTTTATTAATATTTTCTAACAGGGCAATAAAAACACTATTTAAGTTGTACTTTTGTGGCTTATTATTAAAGAAGAATTTTTTTGATGAAAATAGCCAAATTTATTTCTATTTTTGTGTTAATCAGTGCGATATGTGTGCTGATGGTTTTGGCTATTGTAAACATTCCCAACCAGAAATGTGAAAGTATCCGGGTTACGCCCCACACGCAAAACGAAAGCGTAATCCTTGCTCAATCCGATGTGGAGGAGATGCTGAAGGAAGCTGGAATAGAAATCATCGGCAAAAAGATAAAGGAAATCAACTTAGAGCCAATTTCCTTGCTGTTGGAGAAAAATCCTTACGTGGAAAAAGTCAACTTTATCCATTTTGCCAATGAAAAACTGCTGATTGACTACACGTTGAGAGATGTGGTCCTGCATGTTTTCAACACCCAAGGAGAGCAGTTCTTTGTGGATAAGAATGGTTATCTCTTGCCGTTTACCCCAAAGATGACGGATTATCTGCCTGTGGCCAACGGCAATATTCACCAATCATATAAAAAGGGAGAAAAAATCCAAAAGGAATTAATTCCAATCTTCACCATATCGAAAGAGATTAACAAGGATGAGTTTTGCAAAGCCCAATTCCGCCAACTCTACCGGAATGCCGAAAACCAAGTGGAACTGGTTTCCACCATTGGCAACCACGTTATTGTTTTTGGCGATGAGAGCAATGCTGAAGAGAAATTACAGAATTTGAAGCAGGTTTATCAAAAAGGGTTGACACATAAAGGTTTCGATCGGTATGCCCAACTGGATGTGCGTTTTAAAAACAGGGTAATCGCTCAAAAATATTAAACAAGGTCTATGAAAAAGAACAGTTCTGAAAACAATCTGATTGTCAGTCTTGACATTGGTACCACCAAAATAGTGACTATTGTGGGTTATCGCAACGAGAATGGATTAATAGATATTCTCGGTTGGGGCAAAGGCGACTCCAATGGTGTGGAATTTGGTGAAATCAAGAATATCTTCCAAACAGTGGACGGTATCATGATTTCCAAGCAGAATGCCATTAATCAAGCCGGGTTTGATATTGAGCAGTTTCCTGTGTATGTGGGCGTGGCAGGTCATCATGTGAAGACCAGCAAATACAAACATTACCGCTATCGCTACGGCATAGAGGAACCCATTGGCTTAGAAGAGATTGAACAGTTGAGAGAAGAGGTGGAAAAAGTAAACCTCCCTCCTGGAGAGAAACTCATCGATGTAATTCCTCAGTCGTACCTCATTGACAACGAGCGTGAAGTTTCAAACCCTATAGGTGAATTGGGCCATACCGTCATGGGTACCTACCAGTTGATCACAGGCAAAGAGTCCGAAATCAACAAGATAATTCGTTGCGGCAAAGGCGCCGACCTGGATTTTCAGGAAATAGTACTGGAACCTATCGCTTCTTCCATTTCCTGTTTGACAGAAGATGAGAAACAACGCGGCGTAGCCTTAATTGATATCGGCGGCGGTACCACGGATTTGATCATTTATGTGAATGGCAATCCGGTATTCACAAAAGTGATTGCATTTGGCGGCAATACGATCACCTCCGATATTGCTCAGGTATGCTCCATTTCGCGCGACACGGCCGAGAAACTGAAAATCCAACACGGGACTTGTATTGTGGACAAGAGTAACCAAAACAATCTGATTACCATCCCCAAAAATCCTGTTCCAGTTCAGATCAGCGAGCACTATCTGGCCCAGATTATCAACGCCCGCGTGGAGCATGACATTATCGGCGCTGTGAAAAACGAAATCGACAACTCCGGCTATGCCAACATGGTCACCAACTGCGGTATCGTGCTGACTGGAGGAGGTGCACAGCTCAAGCACCTGAAAGAATTGGTGCAGTTCAAGACTGGGTTTACTACCCGCATAGGAATTCCTGAAAACGGATTTGAGAAAAATATTCCCTCTGACTTGAAGAAGTCGATGTACGCTACAGCCCTCGGTCTGCTGAAATACGGAGCAGAGGAGGAATATGGTGTGGATGAACCCAGCTCCAATGATGACGTAGAGGAGCCTGGAAGAAAACCTCGTCCTTCTCGCCCAGAAACCTGGGGCTTCTTTGACAAGGTCAGAATTTTTCTTAAAGAAAGAATCGAACAAGTATCATAATACTATAATCCCATAGAATAACCATTTTACCTATTAATATTTTTAACTATGACAGGAAAATTTGATATGACACCGGATTTTGGCACGCACGAGAACTCATCCATCATCAAAGTACTGGGTGTAGGTGGCGGTGGCAGCAATGCGGTAGCGCATATGTATAGCGAAGGCATTAAAGGTGTCGATTTTATGATTTGCAATACCGACCAAGGCCATTTGGATCAAAGCCCGATACCTCAAAAACTCCTTTTAGGCAATGGCCTGGGCGCTGGAGCAAAACCCGAAAAAGCCCGCCAATATGCCATGGAGTGCAAAGATAAAATCGCTGAATTCATCGGCGAAGAGACCCAGATGCTCTTTATTACCGCTGGCATGGGCAAAGGAACTGGCACAGGCGCCTCCCCAGTGATCGCTGAAGTGGCCCACAATATGGGCATCCTGACTATCGGTGTGGTGACCTCCCCTTTCGAGTATGAAGGCAAACGCAGAATACGCCAAGCCCAAGAAGGTATTGAAGAGTTGTCCAAACACGTGGACTCTTTGATTGTAATAAAAAATGAAAATATCCTGAAATATTATCAGGATGAGGATATTCTGAACTCCTATGGCTATGCTAATGACGTGCTCAAAAACGCCTGCAAGTGTATCGCCGAGATGATTACCTGCGACTATTACCAAAATGTGGATTTTAACGATGTGAAGACGGTGATGACCAATAGCGGAAGAGCTATGCTTGGCATCGCAACGGCACGGGGTGAAGGCAGAATCCAAAAGGTGGTCGATGAAGCACTCGCTTGTCCGCTGCTGGATTCTTCCGTAATCCAAAACGCCGAAAACTTCCTCTTCTTTATCTCCTTTGGCCCCAACGCCCATTTCACAGGTTCCGAACTGAAGGAAATTACCACTCGCCTGCAAGAACTCCAAAGCGACGACGCTGAAATCATCCATGGTATGGGCGTGGATGAATCCCTAGATGATGCCGTTAAATTGTCTGTCATCATTACTAAGTTTGACACACCTGCTTCCTCTCTCAAGAATAGTAATTCTATTGTTGAGGATTCAGCTGAAAACAATGTTATCAGCACCACAGACGTACTCTTCGGTCAACAAATTGATGAACACAACAATCCGATGGATATCATCGCCCCTGTACCAAATGCCCCAGAAGAGCTTATGAGTGTGGAGGAACCTCACGAAATGGTTCAAGAAACTATTGTTTCAGAGCCTGTTCTTGAGGCCCAAGGTCAAGGCCCCATTAAGATTGAGGACTATAACGAGACCGATGATAGAGATTGGTTCGACAAAGTCAACACCCCCACTATCTTACGGCAGATGAAAAGCTCTTCTGACGCCCATCCTACCATGGTGCTCCAAGAAGAACCCATTAAATCTAACCCATTGTTTGAAAATAGCAACGGCAACGATTTGAATGAATTCTTTATGGATTTGGCTGATTAGATTAAAATATCCATAAATCAAGAACGAGGGGATGCTTCATCTCCTCGTTCTTTTGCTTATCCCATTTTTTGAAAAAACGGGAGGAATACTTCCATAAAACAAGCATTTTTTATGACAAATACATATCGTTTTCTTGTGCTTGAAAGAAAGATCTTACAGCTGCCACATCAATCAGACAATCGGTGACTGCATGACCTATGCTGTGAAGCAGTGTGAAGTTGATTTTTCCCGATTGATTCTTTTTATCTTGAAGCATATAGTTTATAAGAGTATCTATCATTGATTCATGGAATGAAAAGGACGGAAAATGACGAGATATGAGTTGCTGGATTTGAGCAAGTTCTTCTCTGGACAACGAGAGAAACTTATGCGACAAAGCCGCTTCATACAAGATGCCGATTGCCACCGCAACTCCATGAGGCAGACCCTTATAGTTCATGTTATAACTTTCAACGGCATGGCCTATGGTATGCCCAAAATTGAGAATGTGTCGCTCTTTTTTGTCTAAAGGGTCGACGGCCACTACATGTTTTTTGAATGATGCACAGTCTATAATCCATTGCGGCTGGATGACTTCATGAGAGAGTTCTTGTAAGTCTGCAAGTTGCTGGAACAGGCTTGGAAGGCCGATGACGGCATATTTAACCATTTCTCCAAAACCGCTGAGTAGTTCTTCTTGAGGTAGTGTGGCTAACAAGGCGTTGTCCGCAGGGATGATGGCAGCGGGTTGCTCAATTCTGCCAATGCAGTTTTTAACATGTTCCATATTTACCCCAACCTTACCGCCAATAGCCGCATCAATCATAGAAATCAGGGTGGTGGGATAGTTTACATATCGAACACCTCGTTTATAGATGGAAGCCACAAAACCACCCAAGTCGCAAATCATGCCGCCACCAAAGTTGACTATGACTAGAGACGTGTCATATTGCTGAGATAACAATTGTTGGCAAATTTCCGCTGCCTGCATCAGACTTTTATGACATTCACCGGCAGGAATCACAATCTTCTGGCATTGGAAATTTTCAGTTAGCGAGATCAAGTGTTGTGGATAAAGCGCATTTACATGGTCGTCGGTGAGAACTACCACTTGATGGGCATCCAATTGCCTTAGGGCATGTAGAAGATCTTCAACCATGGGTTAGATGGTGTCTTGGGCGCGCTTTTCAGCACGTTTTCTTTCTGTTTCGTCCAAGATGATTTTACGGAGTCGCAGTGATTGCGGCGTAATCTCTAAATATTCGTCTTTGGCAATGAATTCCATGTATTGCTCCAATGAGTACTTGATGGCCGGAGCTAGCACTAACTTTTCATCTGAACCGGCGGCTCGCATATTGGATAGTTTCTTAGACTTGCATACATTAATGACTAAGTCGCCCTGGCGGATATGCTCGCCAATGACTTGGCCTGCATAAACTTGGTCACCAGGTTCAATGAAAAACTTTCCGCGGTCTTGTAGCTTGTTGAGCGCATAGGCGTAAGCTTGACCAGTCTCCATTGCAATTAATGACCCGGCGTGTCTTCCAGGAAGTTCTCCTTTCCAAGGTTGGAATTCAATGAATCGGTGTGATATAATGGCCTCCCCTTCGGTGGCTGTTAACAATTGATTGGTAAGGCCAATAATGCCTCTCGAAGGAATATTGAAGTTGAGGTGGACACGGTCGTTGAGCGTGTCCATGGACAACAACTCTCCTTTGCGACGCGACACGTAGTCAATCACACGGCTGGACATTTCCTCGGGAACCAAAACTAACAGTTGCTCTATGGGCTCACATTTCACGCCATCGATTTCTTTGATGATAACTTGCGGTTGTCCAACCTGTAGTTCGTAACCTTCGCGGCGCATAGTTTCAATGAGAATGGAGAGATGCAAGATGCCGCGGCCAAATACGTTCAAACGATCAGGCGAATCGGTCTCTTCGATACGCATAGCCAAGTTGCGCTCCAGTTCTGCAAACAGACGGTCGCGTAAGTGCCGAGAAGTGACATATTTTCCCTCTTTGCCAAAGAAAGGCGAATTATTGATAGTGAACAACATACTCATGGTAGGTTCATCCACTTTGATGGGTGTGAGTTGCTCCGGATTTTCAAAATCTGCAACCGTGTCGCCAATTTCAAAATCTTCCAAACCTAATATGGCACAAATTTCTCCGGCTTCCACAGGCGTTTTTATCTTTTCTTTACCTAATCCCTCAAAAACATACAGTTCTTTTACCTTGGACTGTTCAACGGTACCGTCACGTTTGACCAGTGACACAGATTGTCCCCATTGTATGGAGCCTCTTTTTACACGTCCTACAGCAATACGTCCCACGTACGAAGAGTAGTCCAAAGAGGAAATCATCATCTGCAAGTTACCCTCTTCCACTTTAGGAGCGGGTATGTATTGTACGATGGTATCTAACAGATAAGAGATGTCATTGGTAGGATTCTGCCAGTCTGGTCCCATCCATCCGTTTTTAGCAGAGCCGTAGACGGTTGGGAAGTCCAATTGTTCGTCAGATGCACCCAAATTGAACATGAGTTCAAAAACGGCTTCTTGTGCCAAGTCGGCTTGGCAGTTGGGTTTGTCAACCTTGTTGATGACAACGATAGGTTTCAGCCCCAATTCAATGGCTTTTTGTGTCACAAAGCGGGTTTGTGGCATGGGGCCCTCAAAAGCATCCACCACCAGCAGCACACCATCTGCCATATTAAGCACACGTTCCACCTCTCCCCCAAAGTCGCTATGTCCCGGAGTATCTATCACATTGATTTTAACTCCTTTGTAACGAACAGACACATTTTTTGAGAGAATAGTGATGCCTCGTTCCCGCTCCAGATCATTATTGTCCAAAACCAAATCTTGAACCTGCTGGTTTTCCCTGAACAGGTGAGCTTGGTGTAAAATGCGGTCCACCAAGGTTGTTTTTCCGTGATCAACGTGAGCAATTATAGCTATATTTCTGATGTTCTGCATGTTGTAAATTTTTAAAATAATCAGCAAAAATACATATTTTTGGAATTGAATTATGTGTATCTGATTTTAAAAGTCGAAACCATTCATTTCACCGCGAGGATGAATGATGGTGTATTTGGTAAAGCGTTCGTCAGCGGTAAAGCCGTCCCCATAGTTGACGGATCCGTCGGCTTTTTTCTGTTTCACCAAAGCGTTGGAATAGATTGTACGGGTGCGTTGGTCCCAGATTATTTCTTCGGTTTCCAAGGTGTCGCCTTTTATTACATCTTTTATGACGACATTTTTGGAGGCTCTATATACGGAGTTATTTTCATAGGAGGCGTAGTCTGCCGTGATAATTGCTTGTTTGTTGCCACTTTCAGTGTAAGATGTGATGGTGATTCCTTCTGGGCAATCGGTATAGTTGACCGTGTCGCTGGCGTAGCGGTTGAGTATGGGTGTGGACACCACGAAACTGACGATGCCAGAGTCGCTAATTGTTATCGTAATGTTTTGCGCGGATTCATCAGGGTATTTTCCTTGATAGGACAGGAGCTTGGAACCTTCTTTATCTTTATTGCAAGAAATAAGGAACACCATCAGGCCGATGGTCATGATGGTGTTCCTTAGATAAGATGTAAGGGGGAATCTTAGCATTGAGTTGCTTTGATTATCTCACGGTGGTATTCTCTTGGATCCAGCAACCCACGTGGTAGGATTGTCCGGAGCTCATACCGCGTCTGAACAGTTCCTCTTTTTTGGGGAATACCAGGGAGGAGCGACGAGCGTTGGCAGTGGCAGCACAAGAAGGATCCACAGCGGCAGCCTTGCTGTATTTGTCAGCGGCAGCCCAGTTGTAGTCGTACGGAATACCGTCAGAGCATCTGCCACCGGAGGTTCGGTACATGTCGCCAATCAGAATATAAGCCTTACCCATAGAGGGATCTGCTTTCAGGGCGGCGTAGGCGGCGTTGCGGGCCTCAGAGAATGCGCCTTTTGTTTGATATGCGGTTGCAAGGATGAAATTGGCATCGGCTTTCTGCTCGTTGGTCTCGCTCAAGCGAACGGCCTCTTGCATATAAGTGATGGCTTTATCAACTTCAGATTTGTCTTCATTAGTCGCATAGGTGTTCAGCGATAATACGCCCATCCAGTAAGCGGAGGTTCTGCTCGGTTTGGATTGGTGTTGAATCAGCAATGCTTGTTTGAACACGGGGCTGGTCAAGCAGCCGCCTTTTGCCATGGTTACCACCACTTTGTTTACTGCGGAGATGTCGTTCTTGATGGATTCCAGTTTTTGGGAATAGAGTTCCTCCAACACTTCGCAGGAAGCATAAGGAGCTACAGCCTTCTCAATCTTGGCCAAAGTCTTGCGATAGTTCAAAACCAGCTTCATTTGGCGTGCAGTATCGGCCGCTGGTTTCTTGCAAAGATTCACCAGATAGTCCGTGTCAATCTTGTGGCTTGTGTACAATTCATTCAAGCTGTCCAAAACAACTACTTGTTTTTCATATTCGACCAATGCATTATTGATGGAGATGTCAAGATAGTCGGTGGCACGACCGTAAGCTTCAATCACATAGGAGGTGTCTTTCTTAGCTTTGGTTATCTTTTCAGCCAACTGGAAGTATTTATCCCAGATGGCAGGTTGTGATTTCTCCTTTTCCAATTCAACGGACTCCGTAAACATGTTGAGCAGTTCTTCCATTTTGCCAATATCTTTCTTTAACAGATTTTGGCGATATTGAAGGATATTATAAGCTTTGAAACCCAAGCAGTAGCCCTTGCTGAATCTTTCGGGAAAAGCTTGATTACGCACTTCATAAGAGTAAATCAGCGTGTCGATGAGGTGCTCCTTCTTAACGGAATCGGTCTCTGCGCTAATCATTGCTTGAAACATGTTCTGTGCATTGGTGTACAGACCTTCCCAGCAGCAAGGACTGGTGCTCACGAGGTGTTGCCAAGTAGGATAAGCTTCAGTGTAATTTTTGGCTTTTAAGAAAATGTTGAAATTCGTAAGTTGCTCAATGCACTTTAAGGAGTCGGCCTCAGTGGCTCCATATTTGTAGTGGCATTGCATGCTCTATACAATAGTTCATCACGTCATCATCCTTTGACTCACCTATAGCGAC
>CALDIA010000168.1 GCA_937901455.1 uncultured Bacteroidales bacterium
CTTCACCACCCACGGCACCCGCCACCGCTTCTCCAACTTCGACAGTATGGACGAGGCACGGCGCATGGCCGTTGTCTGGAACTACCGCGCCGTGCGCAACGCCTCCGTAGAGGCCGCCTATCCCGCCCTCTTCCCCTACTTCGACCCCGATGCCAAGCCGGAGAAAGACGACGAAGAGGAAGAGACCGAACCCAAGGACGAATCCTCCGACTTCTCCTGGATCAACGTCCACCGCAGCATCCTCGGCGAAAACATCCAGGACGAGGACAAATTCCTCAACCTCTCGATGCACACCGTGCTCTACCGACTGAACACCGCCGTCGTTGAATCGAAGAAACGGAAAACTAAGAATTGAGAATTATGAATTCAATCATGACCGATGAAGAATTCCTGCGCCAAGCAAAGGCCTGGGCGGACAGGGTGCGGGCGCAGAGCCGCGCCGCCGCCGCCGCGTTCCCCAACGGCAAGAAAACCGCCACCCGCACCTACAAGACCGGCCGCTACGCCGGCAAGACCGAAGGCCGCCTGCACTCCAAAACGGGCTACGTGCTGCGCAAGCGCTACGGCGACCTGGAGGCCGTGAGCTTCAGGATGCCCGTACATGGCATCTTCCGCGAGTACGGCGTGGGCAACGGCCAGCCCCGCCACGGCGCCGCCACCAAGAGCGGCAGGGCGGCCTCCGGCAAGATATACATCCGGCGCACCCCCAGCGACTGGTTCCACAACCCGTTGGAGCGCAACATCGACGCCCTCGGCGACCTCGTGGCCGACTACTACGGCGACAAGGTGCTGGTGGAGTTCAGAAAATTGGACACCAACACCGCCAACACCGCGAGCCACGAAGGGGTGTTGTGAAAAAAAGGTAAACCTAATGGTTGACTATTAAAAGAAAAAGTGTATTTTTGCCGAAAATTTCGTACGGTGAAAGTTGACAGCAACCCGATAGTGGAAAACAGACTGTACGCCTTCTGGTTTGACGGCGACAGCGGCAATATTTACGCTGTCACTATGGAACAATTGTACGACAGGGAATGGCTCTGGAATTTCTTCAACGAGCATAAACAAGACCTTGGATACTACCGTGTTACTGATATTTCCGAAGCTATTGAGCGTACCATAGATGATTTGGATCTGATTGACGATATACTTTTGGAAGGAACGGCGGATTTGGATGAGTATTTCCGCGACTTGTCCCAAAACCACAAAGACCCCTATCTTCAACGGAGCAAGGGAAAACTGTCGCATTTGTCGGAAGTTCGTCATAGCAGCTGGGTGCGGTTTTATGCCATCCGGATAGAAAGCGGAATCTATGTGCTTACTGGAGGTACCATCAAATTGACAGAGCAAATGCAAGACAGGAAGCATACCCGTCTGGAAGTCAATCGGCTGGAACAATGCCGGGATTATTTGATTGGGCAAGGTGTTTGCGATTTTTGCGGTTTTTATGAATTTTTGAACGAATAAAATTATACGATTATGACCACATTGGAAAAACTGAAACAAATCAGCGAGGCCGCACCGTCCGACTGGCGGGAGCAGGCGCAATGGAGGAAGGACAACCGCGACTGGCTGCGCAAGTCCGGCCGGATTGCCGTTGCCGTGTTGGAGGCCATTGATGCAAATCCGGAAATGAGCCAGGCGAAATTGGCAGAGAAGATGGGGGTGACTAAACAATACATCAGCAAAATCGTGAAAGGACAGGAGAACTTGTCCCTGCAGACCATCTGCAAATTAGAAGCCGCTTTGGGAATCACCTTGGTTGATGTAAAATCTTTTCAGGCCACACAAACTGCTGTGCCTGTTGAATACAGCCAGCACCAATGGCTTACGTCAAGGCAGATCCATTCAGAGATGACATCTGCTTTTGCCTATTCACAATCATATCAAGCTGCATAACAATGGAACAGATAAGTTTTCTTATGAGACAGATAAAGGTTAACCAGTTCGCCATCCTTGCCAATGATGCGCCCACTGGTGAAATCCCTGTTGAGTTTGGTATCCAATTCAAAACAGACATCGTTGGAAAATGGATTGCGGTAGCCCTCAAAACACAGTATTTGAATGGAACCACACCACTGCTGCTACTTGAGGTTCAATGCGATTTCCAGGTGAAGCCGGAAGACTGGGATTCCCTTGTCTCCGACGGAAAACTGTTGTTTCCCGTCGATTTTCTGCGCCATATCGCTCTGCATACGGTCGGTTCGGCTCGCGGAATCCTTTTCTGCAAGACAGAAGGCTCGCCATTCAGCAGATTCATCCTGCCCCCCGTGAATTTAGAAAACATGATTGGCCAGGATTTGGAGGTTCCGTTGCCTGAATAGCCGACTGATGATACAAGTCTTTACATCTACCCCCGCCGCCCCTCCCCAGGAACGGCGTTTTTTTGTCCCAGCCCGTTCCGAAGAACGGGTTTATCTTTGCCGTAAATTTTTCGATTTATGGCAAAAGAGACACCTAAAACCCGGCGCTGCGGCTCGCAGAACCCCATCGTGTTCCACGACTACGAGAGTTTCATAGCAAAGTTTGCCGACAAACCCAAGACCACCGACGACTGCTACACGCCGCAGGACGTGTACGAGGCCGTGGTGGAGTATGTCGGCACGGTGGTTGACCTTACGGGCAAGCAGATACTCCGCCCGTTCTTCCCCGGCAGCGACTACGAGAACGCCGAATACCCCGCCGACGGCATCGTCATCGACAACCCGCCCTTCAGCATCTTCACCAAGATCTGCCGCTTCTATTCCGAGCGGGGCATCCCCTTCTTCCTCTTCGGACCGGGCCTTACCATCGGCTCCGTTTTCGAGTATTGCACCGCCGTCATCGTGTCGAATTCGGTGCGCTTCAGCAACGGTGCGATGGTAAGGGTGAACTTCGCCTCCAACCTCTTCGGCGACCTCGTAATCGTCACCGCCCCGTCGCTCTCCAAGGCCATTGGCCGCTGCCCGTCGCAGAACCAGAAAGTGAACCTGCCCAAGTACGCCTACCCCGCCGAATTAGTGAGCGTGAGCGACCTCCAGACCATCTGCAACCGCGGCATCCGCTTCGCCGTCCGTCGCGGCGAGTGCGTGACGGTGAGAAACCTCGACAACCACCCCAAGAAAGGACTCTTCGGCGCCCACCTGCTCACCACACCCGCCATGGCGGCAGCGAAGGAGGCAGCGAAGGAGGCGGCGAAGGAGGCGGCGAAGAATGTCATCCCCGTCACGCTGTCGGAGAGGGAGAAGGCAATCGTGGCGGGCCTCGGGCAGCAAAACAGCCGGCCATTGGGATGACCGGCTGGGAGATATGATACATGAATGAGGTAAACTACCAATGGAATGGAGTTCCTCCACTCCCAAGAATCCTCTCAACTACCTTAAAGAAGAGGTAAGTAAGTAACAAGGTTCCTATGACTTCTAATAAAAACATAACCGCATTCGTTTATCGCTGCAATAATACAAAAAAAAAAGACACCAACCATAAATTTAAAATAAATATTCGAGATGGCAAAAACACTTAACAAGAATGTCTATATCTGGCTCAACCAGCAAGGCATCGACAACAACCTGAAATCCATCAGGGCGGCTATCACAAAGACCGCCAACGAACTGAACAAACTGCCCATTGAATCCGAAGAATGGCTGAAAAAATCAGAAAAGTTGGCGAAACTCAAGTCCATCTATTCTGCTGCACGCAAGGAAATTAAATCAACTGTCACGGAATTGGAAGCGGGCGCGGACGCTACAAGAAACACCATGATGGCAATGGGCGGGTTGGCTTCTGCAATACAAGGAGGAGCAGCTGTTCTTCGCCGTTTCGTCTCCGCCACCCAGGAGTACGTGGATGCTTATGCCACACTTGACGACGCGATGACCAATGTGAGCAAATACACTGGTCTCACTCGGGAGGAGGTGAAACAGCTCAACGAGGAATTCCGGAAGATGGACACCCGCACGCCCACGGAGAAACTCAACGCCCTGGCCGCCGACGCGGGGCGACTGGGCATCACCTCCAAGGCCGCCATCAAGGATTTCGTGGAAG
>CALDIA010000169.1 GCA_937901455.1 uncultured Bacteroidales bacterium
AAACAACCCCCTGCAACCCCTCTTCCACCCGAAAAAACGGCCTCCATCTACAGGCCAAATCCGGCATTTTCGGAGAGTTTTCGGAAAAAGGTGCAAAAAAAGTGAATTTTTAAAAGATGCGTCAGGAAGATATTGAGCCGGGGTCTTTGGGTTATTAGGAAGACATTTTGGACAACGAGGGCAACTTGATTAGAAAAATGGGCAGAGATGAGGCCTATACAATATTATATATTAGGAATTGGGATTTTTTATATCTTTACATTTTCATTCTAAGCTATGACAAAGAAGCACAAATATACTCTCAAACCGTTATTAATCACATTATTACTATCTGTATTGAGCATAGAATACTCCTATGCATCAGTGCCTCCCGACTCGCTTTTTCGCACCGTTTTGTTCCAACCAGGCGACTTCCATTCGGCATATTACCGTATTCCTGCCATCATCACTACCCGCCAGGGCACTTTGGTGGCGACTGCCGACAAGCGAAAGTTCAGCAATGGAGACTTGCCGGAGGACATTGATGTGGTCGTTACGCGCAGCAGCGATGGGGGGACCACCTGGGAAGCGCCCATAACCATTGCCAAAGGTGAGGGCCGGGGACGCGGATATGGCGACTGTGCCTTGGTGCAGTCCTCACACAGCGGGACTTTATTTGCCTTGTTTGCAGGTGGGTGTGGTTTTTGGGAATCCACTGCTGAGCAGCCTATTCGCATCTTTCAGAGCAGCAGTAATGACGATGGGGCCACTTGGTCGGAGCCACGCGATATTACCCCTTTTATTTACGGTACAGAATGTAAAGACAGTGTGCGACGGAACTGGCAGGGGGCCTTCATCGCCTCGGGCAACGGCTTGGAAATTAGCAACGGACGCCTGCTCTTTGTGGCGGCCGTGCGCGAAGACGTACACAACCCATACGCCACCAGCAACTTTGTCATATTCTCTGATGATAACGGGATCTCCTGGTCTGTGTCGCAGCGCGCGGCGGTAGGCGGTGATGAAGCCAAAGTGGTAGAACTGGACGACGGCACTATCCTTATGAGCATCCGCTGTGCCGGGCAACGCCGCTTCAATCGGTCGGGCAACCATGGTGCTACTTGGCAGGAGCATACCGGCACTTGGTCTGACCTCGTGGCGCCAGCCTGCAATGGCGACATTATACGCTATGAAATGCCCGTAGCACCTGCTTTCCTGCTGCACTCCTTGCCTTCCGGCTCCCAGCGAGACAGCGTGACTGTGTATCTCAGCCCCGACCAAGGAAAAACCTGGCCCATCCATCGGTGTGTGGCACCATACGCCTCCGCCTACTCCTCGCTATGCGTACTTCCTAACGGTAAAATCGGACTCCTTGTCGAAGAAGCAGAAGACGGAACCGACCGCTACTCCATAGTCTTTTACCGTTTCCCATTAGATTGGCTGCTCAGATAATTTGTCTTCCAACAAAAAAATGTATCTTTGCCGCTGTTTATTTTATTATGCTTAGAAACGCTCTGTCCATCATAGGAGAATATTGTATCTTTCTAACAAAGGTGTTTTCCAAACCTGACAAGATACGTATCTTTTTCAAAAAACTGCTTTTTGAAATGGAATCGATGGGTATTGGATCCCTCTTGATTGTTAGCATCGTCTCCATTTCCATGGGCAGTGTAATCACCACTCAGACTGCCATGCAGATTGAAAGCAGTTGGATTCCCTCATGGACGGTAGGATTCGTGTCCAGAACCTCTATTGTAATGGAACTTTGTCCCACCATCATCAGTTTGCTCCTGGTTGGCAACTTAGGTTCGCGCATCACAGCGGAGATAGGCAGTATGCGGGTCACCGAGCAAATTGACGCCTTGGAGGTGATGGGTATCAACCCTGCCTCCTATTTGGTTTTGCCTAAGGTCATTGCCGCCATGGTGGTGAACCCTATCTTGATTATCTTCAGCATTTTCTTTGCACTTTTGGGCGGGTATCTGACGGTATGGATCACCGGATGCATTACCCCGTACCATTTCATGGATGGTCTTACTTACTGTTTCCGCGCCTACGACATCTTCTATGCTATCACCAAAACCTTCATATTTGCTTTTGTGATGTCTTCGGTGTCAGCCTTCTACGGCTATCGCATCGATGGCGGCGCTTTGGAATTGGGTAAGGCCAATACCAACAGCATTGTGGTTTCCAGTTTCATCATATTAATATTAAATGTACTCATCACCCAAATAATGTTGTAATATGATAGAGGTTTACAATGTATGTAAATATTTTGGAGAAAAACAGGTGCTGTTTGACATCAACACCATGTTTGAAGAGGGGAAGGTAAACCTCATTATCGGGCGTTCCGGTTCCGGCAAGACGGTTTTGCTGAAATGTTTGGTGGGACTTTTCTCGCCCGAATCGGGAAGAGTGCTATACAATGGCCGGAGTTTTCACGATTTGCCCGAGAAGGAGAAGCATTCGTTGCGGGCAGAAATGGGCATGGTATTTCAAGGTTCTGCTTTGTTTGACTCTATGACCATTGAAGAAAATGTGATGTTTCCGTTGGACATGTTCACGGAAATGTCGCTGGAGGAAAAACACGATCGTGTCAACTTCTGCTTGGAGCGTGTGGATCTGCACAATGTGAACAAGCTATACCCTGCGGAATTGAGTGGCGGTATGCAGAAGCGGGCCGCCTTTGCGCGTGCTATCGCCTGCAATCCCCGCTACCTGTTCTGCGATGAACCTAACTCAGGCCTTGACCCCAAGACCGCCCTGCTTATTGATAAACTGGTGACTGACATCACCCATGACCTTAATATCACCACCATCGTGAACACCCACGACCTCAACTCAGTCATCACTATTGGCGAAACCATCTCTTTTATCTACCAGGGACACCTTGGATGGCGGGGCACAAAGGACGATGTGCTCACCTCTAACAACGAACTGCTCAACGACTTTATCTATGCACAACCCCTCACCCAACGTATAAGACAAAATCTCTGATATGAACTGGTTGGATATCGTTATGCTGGCACCTATTGCTTGGTGGGGGTTCAAGGGTTTCCGTCATGGCTTTGTGTACGAGATTTTCTCGTTACTGGCGCTTATCGTTGGCTTCTGGGCGGCCATCCACTTCTCCGACCTGCTGTTGCAATGGCTGGAAATACCATTGGCCAAGACTGTCTCCTTCTCCATCATCCTTTTCGCCACTATTTTCCTCGTTCGTATAGCGGGCCGGATGATGCAAAAAGTGGTAAGGTTGGCCATTCCCAAGCTGGTGGACCATTTGCTGGGATTATTGTTTGGCGTTGCCAAGGTGATTCTGATATGCAGCATGGCATTCTATTTTATCAATATGGTGGATAAAAATGAGTTGTTGATCAAGCGGGAAGTGAAGGAGGCATCGATGTTGTACAAGCACGTAGAGCCTATTGTGCCTGAAATTTTGGTCTGGAAAAATTCATTACAAAACAACGAAAATCATTCATGATATGCAAAGACGTTTTCTATTTATGCTCATCCTTTTGTTTTGTACCTTGCAGCAGTCTATGGCAGCCTATTTCAGCAATGTGCCTCGCACTTTAGTGCAACCTGACGGCGATACGCTGCATTGTTATGCCTCTGGCGATGAGTTTTACAATTGGCTGCACGATGCCGAGGGTTACACCATCATTCAGAACCCGCAAACCGGCTATTTTGTGTATGCCGCCATGGACAACCATCAGTTAGTGCCCACCGCGTGGATTCCTGGCAGAGACAATCCGGCTCAAAAAGGGGGGTTGAGGCCGTGGCTCAAAATTAGCGCCAAAGAGTACCAACAACGCAAGGAAGCCATGCTGGCGCCTGCCAGAAGGGAGCGCTTGCGCGATGAGAACACCAATAAGGGCCACATGAACAATATCGTCATCTTCATCCGCTTTGCCGATGACACCAACTTCGTAAACAGCTTTGAATCTGTGGACCTGATGTTCAACGACTCGGTGGCTCCGTATAACTCCATGTTCACCTATTTCCGGGAGACCTCCTACAACCAGCTTTTCATCAAGACCCATTTCTTCCCGCAGCCCAACGGGGACCTTATCCTCTCCTATCAGGATACGTTGACGAGAGACTATTACGTTCCCTGGTCGGCAACCGATACCAACGGCTACCAGACCGACAGCGCGCGCACAGCTCTCGAATTCCAACTGTTGGCTCGCGCCGTGGCCTATGTGGAGGACATTATCCCCACCGATTTGGATCTCGACTATAATCATGACGGATATGTGGACAATGTTTGCTTTGTGGTGCGGGGCGATGTGGGAGACTGGAATGTGTTGCTGTGGCCACACCGCTGGGCCTTGTATGGCGTTGAGAGCTACATCCACAGCAAGCGAGTATGGGATTTCAATTTCCAATTGGCCGATGCCGGATACTACTTCTCTAACAGCACCTTGTGTCATGAAATGTTCCATACCCTGGGTGCCCCTGACCTCTACCACTACTCCGACACCACCAACCAAGACCCCGTCGGACAATGGGATCTGATGTGCTACAACACTCATCCCTATCCGCAACAGATGCTCATATACATGAAGGCTAAATACGGCAACTGGGTATCGTATGACGATATCCCCGAGTTGACAGAGTATGGCACATATTCGCTGCGACCCAACCTAAGCGACACCATCGACCGGCTGGCCTACCGCATCACAACACCCGATCCGTGGGAGTTTATCATTATGGAATACCGAAACAAAGCGCTCCAATACGACAAAACACCCCAAGGAGGCGTTATCTTCTATCGAGTGAATCCCTTGTTGGGCGGTAATTCGGGATATAACGGTGAAGATGTGTTAGACGAAGTGTACGTCTTTCGTCGCTCCAATGGCGTGGATAATGCGAATTTCAACCTCGCACACAACCTTTTCAACCCGACCACTATCCCCTACCCCTGCACCTCTTCTGGTGAACCCGTACTCGTTTCCTTCTCCAATTTCTCCAGATACCTGTCCAGCAATCCTCCTGCTTTCATGACTTTTGATTATGAGGGCTTTGTAGGCGTTGAAGACTATGCCGACCATCAGATGCGCGTGTACCCAAACCCCGCAACCTCCTCAATCTTCATCTCCTCTGAACTGGAGCCTATCCAAGAAGTGGCTATCTACAATATGGCTGGCCAACTGATTGACTATATAAAAACGCTCAACCATTCAATAAATGTTGATATTTCCCGTTATCCTTCCGGCTGCTACTTCTTGAAAACAATCGATGCCTCACAACATACTGAAATCTCTAAATTTATTAAACAATAATATGAATTCCATGCAAGAAAAAGAACAACAACTGATCCAAGAATTTGAGATGTTTGACGATTGGATGGACAAATACAACTACATCATTGAATTAGGCAAAGAACTTCCTATGATTGACCCGCAGTTCAAAACACCGGAATATTTGATTGACGGTTGCCAATCGCAGGTGTGGTTGCACCCCGACTACCACGATGGCCGAATTTTCTTTACCGCTGACAGCGATGCTATCATTACCAAGGGCATCGTCAACTTGCTGATCTTCGTCTTGTCAGGGCGCACCCCCCAAGAGATTCTTAGCAATGACTTGTCATACATTGACGCCATCGGGCTGAAAGAACACTTATCACCCACACGCTCTAACGGCTTGGCTTCCATGATCAAGCAGATAAAACTCTATGCTCTTGCCTATCAATCCAAAGAAAATCAATAATAAAATAATATTTATATGAAAAAAATTCTGATTTGCTCATTTGTTACAGCCTTGGCTTTAGTTGGCTTCAGCTGCATGCACGACTGCAACTGCGTCACTTCCTATCAATTCATCAGTCCAGGAAACTACATCTCCAATGTGGACACTACCAATGTACCTTCCAGGGACGACTGTTCGCTTATGAACACCGATACCACCTATTACATCTACTCTTTTAGCGAGGAAGGCGACACACTGGGCTATGGAACGGTCGTGGAGCAGACAATTTGTGAGTAATAATAAAAGAACGGAACAAATTAATCCATTAATAACAATTAAACAACTTTACTATGACATTAAAAGGAACTCAAACAGAGAAAAATTTGATGCAATCGTTTGCCGGCGAGTCACAAGCCAGAATGCGTTACACTTATTTTGCCTCCAAAGCAAAAAAGGAGGGCTACGAGCAGGTAGCAGCCATTTTTGAAGAGACAGCCAATCAAGAGAAGGAACATGCCAAACGCATGTTCAAGTATTTAGAGGGTGGCATGGTTGAGATTCAGGCCTCATTCCCGGCAGGTGTTATCGGAACTACAGCAGAGAACCTGCGCGCTGCCGCAGAGGGTGAGAACGAGGAGTGGACAGAAGCCTACCCGCATTTTGCTGAAGTGGCCGAGAAGGAAGGTTTCCCCGAAATTGCAAAGATGTACCGTAATATTGCTATCGCCGAGAAAGGACATGAGGACCGCTATCGCAAGTTGCTGAAGAATGTGGAAGAGTACACTTGCTTCAAGAAAGATGGAAAGACCTTCTGGCAGTGCCGTAACTGTGGTTTCATTATCGAGTCAGAAAAAGCGCCTGAGGTTTGTCCTGCCTGCCTGCACCCGCAAGCCTATTTTGAGGTAATGAAGAATAACTACTAATCACGCCGCCCGTGCCGCAAGACTATCTATGCTTTTTATACAGTTCTAAAACATTGTGCATGAGCATAGCGATGGTCATGGGGCCTACGCCGCCCGGCACAGGGGACATTGCCGACAACCGCTCCGCCAACTGTGGGGCGGTTTTTTTACTATACACATCCCCGCAAAGGCCATCCTCATCGTGGTTCATGGCCACATCCACCAAAACCGCACCTTCCTTAAGGTCTTCGGGGCGCAACAACTGGTTAACGCCTGTGGCTGTGACTACAATATCTGCCTGACTGCATACAGCTGCGAGGCGGGTGGTGCGTGAGTGGCATTGCGTCACGGTGGCATGCTGCTGCTGTAACAAAATGGCTGTAGGCGTACCCACCAGCATGCTGCGGCCAACCACCACTGCATGTTTCCCTTTGAGC
This sequence comes from uncultured Bacteroidales bacterium, assembly GCA_937901455.1. Taxonomy (GTDB): domain Bacteria; phylum Bacteroidota; class Bacteroidia; order Bacteroidales; family WCHB1-69; genus F23-D06. Next base: position 7,013 of record CALDIA010000169.1, read on the forward strand.
GGTATATCGTTGGCCTTCAATAATTGCAGAATCCCATTGGGCGTGCATGGCAACACATAGTGATGGCCTGTCAGCATCAAACCAAGATTTACATAATGAAGCCCGTCGGCATCTTTCCGATAGTCCACGGCGTCCAATACCAAATCGGCATCCAAATGATCTGGAAGCGGAAGTTGCACCAGAATACCGTCCACGGCGGCATCGGCATTCAATTGGCCAATCAGGTGCAGAAGTTCCTCCTGGGAAGTCTGCTCTGCCATATGATAAGTATCGCACAGCATTCCCAGCTTGGTGCAGTTCTTGGCTTTACTATTGACATACGAAAGACTATCCTCTCTATCGCCTACCAACACCAAGGCCAACTTGGGTAAACGGGCAGCTTGCGCCTGCAAGAGAGTCACCTCCTCCGCAATCTGTTGCTTGATGGTTTGGGCACACTGCTTGCCGTCTAAAAGCTTCATTGAATTGAGATTTTCGGTTAATATTCTATCTGGTCGGCCACAATATAAGCCGACGGGTATTGTGGTAAGATGCGCTGAAGCATTCTATACGCATCAATTCTGGTTTTAAAGTCGCCCACCCGAATACGGAAATAGGGCTCTTGATAGGTGGCATATACCGAGAGTTGGGGGTACTCGGCTTGAATTGATGTCTTAGCGCTCTCCATACGGGTGCGGGCACTGGGGCCTGAGATGGCCATAATCTGTATCCGGTAACCATCAATATTATGAACCCTACCCCACTTGGCAATATAATCTTCTTGGATTCTTTGAATGGCGGGTTCCACATCATACCGAACATGCTGCGCTGAGAGCGTCACCGTCAGGCACAAAAGAACCGCACAAAGGATATGGCTGATCGTCTTCATCACTATGGTTTTTCTGCGTTTAACTCTTGATATTTAATGTTCAGGAGGTCCTGTTCCATCGCTACCTTGTCGATGATTTTCTTCAAGATAATATCCAGCTCGCTGTTTTCAGTATAGATAGTGGGGGCTATATAGTCGGCCCTGTTCTGGCGGATGAGGTCAATGCACACATCTTTGGAAGAGCGGGGGTGCGAGGGCGTGGCTATGGAGTTGGGGTTATACACGGCAATGGTGGTGCCGCCGTACAGGTTCACCATCTTCATGGCTGGCACGTCGGTTTCTCCGTCACCCACATAGATGAGGTTCGAGAAAGGCACCGCACGGGTATCTTCGGGCATCGACTTGTTGATTGATGTGTTGTCGTAGGAGTTATAGATTCCCTTGTTGATGCGAAACAGGAATTGGGTTTTGTTGGTATAGTTGACCGCCAGTGCCGGCCAGCAGGCCACGCCGTCGTCATCGTATTGAAAGCCGGAGGCAAAAATGCTGCGGAACTGATGGCCTATGCTAGTACCACGCACAAATTCGCGCAATCCTGAGGATATAATAAAATGCTCCAAGTGTATGTTTTTGGAAGCGGCATAGGCATTGATTCTGTCAAAATAGGTGGTCACCCCGTCAAAGAAAGTGATGTGTTCACCATATTTCATGAAGACTTCCTCGCGAATGGGAATGTTTTGTTCTTTGGCCTTGAGCAACATAAGATGCATATAGGCTAACACTTCGTCCATGTCGTGTTTCTTGGCCATCTCATTGGCTTCCTGCCAAAAAGCGCCCTTGTCCATGTTCAAATCCGGAATGAAGTTGTACTCCTGCATGTTGCCCGGAGCCAACGTCCCGTCAAAATCATAGGCTATCGCCATGTTCCTATTCTCTCTCATAAGCGAAGAAGTCATACAAAAAGTGTCTCCCGCCTATCAGCAAGAGACACTTGATAGAGTTTGTTATTTTACAAGATTCTTGAAGGTATCAGTGTGGCGGTATTTCTTGAATTCCGCATCACGTTTCGCGGTCTTCTTGTATGTGGAGTCAATATTGATAGCTGCGCCCAAGTTGCTGTAAAGTGCAGTCTCGTCTTTCAAACGGGCGGCCAAAACAGCCTTCAGGTAATAAGTCTTGGCATCGGGGTTGGTGATGCAGTTTAATGTTTGTTGGCAGGCATTGTAGTCTTTGTTCAGCAATTGAACCAAGGCAGCATTGTAATTGCAGCTGCCACTGCCAATCATCTGCAGGGCGGTATCATAGTTGCCATCCATGATATTGAATACGCCCAGCGCCTCGTCCTGGTTTACAGCATTGGAGGAAGCGTTTTTGGAAGCGTTGAAACTCTCACGGGCAGCGGCAAGGTCGCCTTTGTAGAACTGAGCCAAAGCCAAGTTGTTCAAAATCACACCATTGTTGGGAGAAATGGCGGCGGCTTTGTTCAGATAGTTGATAGCATCGTCAAGATCTTGGGTATTGCCTGTAGTATAATAAGAGTTCAACTTCAGGGCACCCAGGTCGTTGTAGGCACGCCAGTCGCCTTCTGTATTTCTGTCGTTGATCAGGGCAAGATAGATTTGCTCCTGTTCCGCCAGGTCGTTGGAAACAGAGGCTGCATACAACCGCTCGTTAACAGAGAATGCAGAAGGGTTGCTCTTCACCAAGCGAATGAGCTCCTCATTGGTGTAGGTCTCGTGTTTCTGGCAAACCAGCGACATTTCAGCACGACGCAGCGGAGGCAGGATCACGTCCGCAATCTCAGGATAGATATCTGTCATCTCGCGGATTTTCTGCTCACGCAGCGCATTGTTCGATTGAGAGTGCACCACGTTCAGAATCTGATTCTTTTGGGCAATGTTCGATTGGGCAATAGCTGCCTCAAAGCCGTCCCAGTCCTCGCCCTTGGCGTTGTTCACATATTCAAACACAGGGCGTTTGAGGTCTTTCATTTTTATCTTGTTAGCCTTAGCATAAGCTTTCAAGTATTGGTCATATTGGTTTTCGAACCATTTCTTACCTTGTTCAAAACGTCTCTCGGAAAGGCCCTGATTGTTACTCTCCTCACCTTCAGGGGAAGCCCAGCCAGAGATAATCACCTTGTTGATGATCTGACCTTCATTCATGAATTTCTGGAAAGCCTTGATTGAATCCTTGGCGGCTGCCGACTTGTTATACTTGTTGCTCCAATTCATATTGGAACTGTTCAGGTCGAAATAGATGGTGGCTGTCTTGCCAATGTATTCCGTCTGATAGTTGTGGGGAGCATAAAGGAAGGATGTTCCCTTGCTGTTATCGTTGGCCAGCGTAGGTTGGAAGCCTACTCTTGAAGAGGTGTTGGAGATACCTTCTCCCAAAATCTTCTCGGGATTCAGGGTTGTGGATTTTTTCTTGAGTTGAGCGGTGGCAGGAGCCACAATCTCAGCCATGTCGTACTCATCTTTGAAGGTAAAAGTGCCACTCTTCGTAAAGGTGCCGCCTTTCTTGTAACTGATGGTGGTACCTTCGCCCTTGGCCTTCTCACCCTTCAAAGTGATGGTGGTGAAGGGAGGGGTCACGTTCTGTCCGTCCACCTTCAAGGTCGGGGTCAACACCATAGTGGCTTTCTTCTTCATGTATTTTGGCGGAATGGCACCCTTTATGGTATAGGCAACCTGTCCGGCCTTGGTCTCTAAATCCTGATCATCCAAAGTGATGGATACTTCTGGATATTTCGTCACCATTTTGCCGAATCCGCAACCGCTGCAAAGGATTGCAAGCAGCAGTAAACCTAATAGAGCATTTCTTTTCATCATTTTTGCTTATATATAATTGATACTACGTTATTTATTTCTATCTTAAAAGAAAGTGCAAATTTATAAAAATATTGCGATATTATACATATTTTTTTACCCGAATAATTTTTTACCCGAAAAACCGTTTCCAAAAAGTTTAGCAGGGTGTAATAAAAAATTATTTTTATCCGTCTTTGAGGTGTGAAAGAGAGAAAGAGCATAGAATCTGTTCTGGCTGGTTGTCGTAAAAACGACAGAAGCGCTCAGCATTCTCTTTATGAGATGTTTGCATCTAACATGCTGGGTATTTGCAGACGATATGCTTCCTCAGAGGAAGAGGCGGAAGATATCATGATAGAGGGCTTCTTGAAGGTCTTTCAAAAGTTGGACCAGTACAAGGGTGACGACGAGCGTTCTTTGTTCACATGGATTAAAACCATCATGGTCAATCAGTCGATAGATCATTTTCGGATGTACCGGAAGATTTACGAGCACGAGGTGGTCACTGACACCTCTGTCATGACCGACTATACGGAAGAGATTGTCACCCGCCTGGACGCAGACCATATCATGCAGATGATGGAGGAGATGCCTGAAAAGCAGCGGGTGATCTTCAATCTGAAGGAGGTGGAGGGCTATGGCTTTGACGAGGTGGCAGAAATGCTGCAGGAATCGGTGAACACTGTACGGGTTTATTTTTTCCGTGCGAGAAAATGGCTACAGAAAAGAATTAAGGAAGAAGAAAAGCGATTTTGATGAATAACATACGGGACATATTATCACAGCATGAGGTGACGCCATCGGGCGATGTGTGGCAGAAAGTAAGCCATCGTTTGGATGTGCTCTTGCCGCAGTCTGCCGGCAGTCCGGCTTCACCAATGTCTGGCGGAACCTCCAAGGGTATGGCTATGCTTTCCAAGGGCAAGCTTGCTGCTGCTGTGGCTGGTCTGGGCATTGGCGCTGCCACCGTGGCCATTATTGGGGTGGCGCTGTGGCGCTCCACAACACCCTCAGAACCTGGCCACTCTCCTACCTCCCCTATCATCAAAGAGACTGCGGACAGCATGATAGCCGATCTTCCGGAAGAGACGTCCATCATCACAGCCGACCCGACCCGACGCACTTCGGAAACGGGCACTATCATGGCACTCCCGACTGTCAACCAACCCGACACTAAAGTCACTGAAAACATAGAGACTATAGTTGCTCCAGAGAGCACATCGGCTCCTGCCACACGACCTGTAGCTACCCCGCAGCCACTCGTTCCCGCCACCATCACCAGGCCAAACATGCCTTCAATTACACAGCCGCAAATTACAATCTCTGCGGCTAATGACCCCGTTGTGCAAGAACACCCCGACTTTGTGCAAGAGTCCTCAAAACCCGTGAAACTGACCATCCCCAACATCTTCACACCCAACGGCGATGGCTATAACGACTTGTTTGTCATCAAGGGCCTTGACCAATATGCCCACCGCGAACTATTGGTGTACGACAGAAACGGACGCGTAGTGTTCCGCTCTAACAATTACGATAACAATTGGGATGGCACCGACTGCCGTGACGGCGTCTATTTCTACCAGCTAACCTTTGGCCAAGATGCTATCAAGGAGACCACGCGCGGCTCTCTGGAGATTAGAAGGTAGCAATGTGCTGTATATATGCAATGGCATGCAGGTTGCGCGGTGTGACAATGTCTATCCACGAACTCTCTATCGGAAATACCTTGTGCTCCTTGACCGCCCTTAAGGAGGTATAAGGATACAAAGAGCAAAAGTGTTCCATATCTTCCTTTCGCACAATGATGATATCCGGCTCTGCTTGAAATAGAAACTCCCGGCTCACATTCCAAGTAGTGACATCCTCGCCTACATTCCGACAACCCGCCAGTTCTATGATTTGGTGAATGTGACTGCCCTTAGGAGCGGTAAAGTCACCTGTTTCTCCAAAGCCCACCACATAATAAACTCGCTTGGGAGTGCCCGTCTGCCGGATGTTTTGCTGCCGAAAAGCCTCAAGCGTTTCTTCCCAGCGGGCAGCCTCGCGTCTGGCTGCACTGTCGTTGTCGGTAATCTTTCCCAAATTCAGCAAAAGGGTGGATATTCCCGTGATGTCAGACTCCTCAATAAGTGCGATGACGGGAATGTGGAGTTTCTCAATCTTGTCCACGTCCTCCTGCGACACCATAGATCCGATCAGCACCACGTCGGGATGTAAGGAAATCAAGCTCTCCATATTGATATTCTGCATGCCGCCCACTTTGGGCAAGCGGCAGGCTTCCTCTGGATAATTGCAGAAGTCGGAAACTCCCACCAGCTTGTCTCCTTCGCCCAACATAAAGAGCAGTTCGGTGATAGCCGGCGACAAGGAGACAATGCGCTGAGGCTTCTGCTCAAGTACCACCTCGCGCTGATAGGAATCCGTAAAAGTAAGGAAAACAGACTGCTTTGTCTGGCGGGGATTTGTGCAGGCACTCCACAGCCAAACAAAGCAGACACAATATAAAAACAATCTATAACGCGGTTGCATTATTTCAGCAAGAGGGCATTATAACTCTTCAAACTTTGCAGAAGATTGGTTTTCACATGGATGAAATCATCGGCACCGGCCTCGCGCAAAGCATCAATAGCCTCTGTCGGGTTACCGGCAATCAAACACTGCGTGTTCGGCAGGTTGTTTTTGCACTGCTTAACAGCCTCCAACCCGATAGTGGCATACTCCTCATCGGAGCTGCAGATTACAATCAGGGAGGGATTGGTCGCCTTCACGGCTTGGAGACCCTCTTCCACAGTGGCAAAACCAGCAGGCTCTATAATCTCATAACCAGCGCATCCGAAGAAATTGGTGATGAAACCGGCACGCGCCTGGCGCATGGCAAGGTTGCCTATCTTAAACAGATATACGGAGGGACGGGTGTGGGACTGTGCATATCTCTCCGTTTCCAAACGCACCTCCTCAAAAGCGGCAGCGCCACGATAGGTCTTCAATCCCTCGTTTTCATCCCGCATAGTACGCTCTATCTTGTCGGCCATCTTCTCGTTTATGTTGGGGTATTGGTTCGTTCCCAATAAGATATAGCGACGGGTGGCAATGTCTATGTCACGCTTCTGGCAGCTTTGCTCCACAGCCTCCTTTATGGAACCGTTCTCTATGGCCACCAACGCACCGCCATCAGCCTCCACTTGTTGGAATAGTTTCCAGCTATGCTCTGCCAAGGTATTGGTGAGATTTTCAATATAATAAGAACCGGCGGCAGGATCCACTACATAATCCAAGAAAGCCTCCTCCTTGAGAATTACTTGCACGTTGCGGGAAATGCGGCGGGAAAAATCGTCAGATTTCTTGTAAGCCACGTCAAACGGCTGCAATGAAATGGCATCAGCTCCGCCAATAACAGCCGACATTCCTTCGGTTGTGCTTCTTAGCATGTTGACATAAGGATCGTAAAGGGTTTTGTTCCAAGTGGAAGCTTCCGTATTAATCCGAATTTTGTAGGCGCAATCGCAGGTGGGGTTATATTGTGCCACCATGGTGGACCACAACAACCGTATAGCACGCAGTTTGGCAATCTCCATGAAATAGTTAGAACCTACCGAAAGTGTCAGTTGCATACGGGAAGCCACTTTGGCCACAGGCACGCCCTGCTCCACACAGAAGTTGATATATTCATTGGCCATAGCTAAAGAGTAGGCCATCTCTTGAACGATGGTGGCGCCCGCATTATGCAGCACCACACCATTCACATTGATCACTTTGAAGCGGGGCATCTCTTCCACCATGTTCAACAAGGTGACTGCCTGCTGCATATCCTCTTGGGAAGAAAAATAGAACTTGTTGTTCTTGAGACGGTACATCAGCGGGTCGAAGTTGATGTGCCCCGACACCTGCTGTTTATCATACTGGTGCTCCTCCACATAAGTCACAAAAAGGGTCATGAAGTCAAGGTAGCTTTTCACATGTGTGAACTGCACGCCTGCTGCATTGAGGTCGATTTCATGCAACAAGGTGGCCAATGCCTCGGCACTGTCAATCTTGCTGGCATCGAAGCAGAGACAGTTGGCTCCGCGCATCAAGGCATCCAATGCAATGGCATTGGCCATGGCGGGGTCCGCCTCGTCAATAGCCTGCACAATATCCCATTGGTTGCTGTCGGGAGAGGTGCCTCGAAGGAAAGGAAACTCGCCTGGCAAGGTATTCAGATAATCCAAATTGTCTAAATCTTCGGCTCGATAATAAGGCGGCACCTGAAAACCCTCATCCGTCCGCCAAACCAACTTTTTCTGATAGTCTGCCCCTTTTAAATCCTTTTGAATAGTTGCTTCCCATTGCTCTGTACTGATGGGTGGAAATTCGGTGAATAATTTTTCTTCAGCCATAATTTTATTTCTAAGAATAAGAAAGTGCAAAAATACACGTTTTTTTCATTTGTCGAACAAAATAACCAATAAAAGGGATATTTATAGATTCAACTGGCAAAGTTATAAAAAATATAGGCAGGGGAATTGAAAAAA
>CALDIA010000170.1 GCA_937901455.1 uncultured Bacteroidales bacterium
GTAGGTGGTGTTGGTGCTCTGGTCCTGCCACTCGTAGGTAGCGGGGTGCGGCTGGGTGGCGTCTAACAGTAGGGTGGCCAACTCGCAGAGGATGCTGTCGTTGCCGAACTCCACGGACGACTGCGGGTAGAGGTCGATGGCGAAGAGGTCGCTCTTGGCCTTGCAACCCAGGTTGGTGACGGTCACCGAGTAGGTGCCCGCGCTGTCCACCGTGATGGCGGGCGTGTGCGCCCCGGTGCTCCAGAGATAGCTTAGCACGTTGGGCTGTTCCACGGAGAGCTGCGCCCCGTGGCAGAGGGTGTCGTCATGGCACACCTCGAAGATTGGCGGTGGAACCACGACCACGAAGGTGGTGCTGGTGTCGGGGCAGCCGTCGTAGTGTAAGACGAGCTGCACGGTGAGGGTATCCTCCTGGGGCAGCGGGAAGGAGAGTTCTGGGAAGGGGTATGAGTCGCCGCCAAAGATCCACTCCACGGGCACGCTGTCGAGACCATACTCCGCTTTAAGCAGCAGCGTGTCGCCGATGCAGCGATAGACGGTGTCGTTGTTGTGGAGGCTGAGACCCGTATAGCAGTTTTGGAATGCATCTGTGCTATGGCATCCGGAAGCCCCGCTAAGATAATAGTACATGTAGGTGATGTCATCAACCTCGGGGTGGCCCCAAGGCGCAGGCCCTACATTATATCCAAACTCATCTACGTATGCTGAGAAGCCATTCTCGTTTTCGATGCGGATGAGCTCGGGGATGTCGTCATTGTAGAAATAGAGCTGGGTGACCCAATAGTCACCGTGGGTCATGGGGAAGGTGTCGAAGGCGGTGGCGGGGATGAGCTGGCCGTTGAAGTAGGTGCTGCCGATCCCGTCCTCGTGCACATATATCTGCACGTCCACGTAGAGGGAATCTGGGACACCTGAAACAGTGTCGCCATCGGTGGTGACAATCAAGCGCCTAATATTGTCGCGTGTGGTGGGATAGAGCCACGTCTTCACCATCCGCTCGGCAGGTTGGGTGCAAATAGCATGTTGGCCAAGCAATGTGGCGCATCCCTCTGGATCTACCATGTATCCATAATGCTCATAACCTGGACGGCTTTTTTTGTGAATGATATATGCCGGACCAAACAGAGAACTGGCTTCACGCAACTCTTCCGAACGAAGAAAGGTATAAGGTACATTCACGAATGTGTTAGTGTCTCCCCAATAGCTGCGGTGATTTCCTGTAATCAGACTGCTGACATCCACCTCCTGATCACTCTGTTGGAAATACGCCAAGGCTGGATAATCGGGATAGTATTCATTGTAGTTATAAGCAGCAAAGGGTTGATTGTCTGAAAAAAACACATTAACATTAAGATACCTTCTGTTATAAAAAATACCTTTGTCAAACCTATTGTTTTGCAGTTTTTTGCAAAGATAATCATGTCCTGTTAGAATAGGTTTGGTTGTTGTAAGAGGCAAAATGCCTTCATTAAAATTATAATAATAATGCAGTGTAAAATAAAATGACTGCTGGTCATAATAATTATAGGGGGGAAACATCCAGCGAGAATAACAATTTACAGCCACATTCTTACAATTGGTATGAAAACGGGTAGAATCTGGGTGAGGGCTCCCAGAGGGAAGATAACCTGAATGCAAAATTAGTTTGACAGACTCCCCTTTGTTTAGTTGATAAACGGAGTCGGTGGCTGATTGGGATGAACTGTTGACATAACCGTGTACGAACAGTTGTGTGCTGTCTTCTAATGCAGATATGACTAAATAAATACCAGCACGAAATCCACCACTTACAACAAAAGGCCAGTCTGAGCCAACGTTCAAATGTGATGTTGAATTGAAGGAAATCGGCACAATGGGTATCTTGAAGTTGTGAAAAGGATAGGTTATCGGTCGGCAAAGATAGTCACAGTGACTTGGTTCCTCATAGTTGAATGGAGTGGGTATAATGCTTTCAAATTGACAATATAAAAAAATATTGCGTTCTGCGTGTATAAAGATCCCAATATGTATATCACCCAGAATGAATTGAGATTCCCAGGAACAAATGAGTGGTTTGGGTACTTTTACGATAGTTGGCACATTCGGAACAACAGAAAAATCTTGATGGTAATTGTAATAGCTGTTTTCAACGTATCCTGTACAAGCAGTATCTCCTACAATATAGAGAAGTGTAGTGTCTTCTGACACATTTATATATTGGTTAGTGTTATAAGAGTAAGTCCAAATACGTGTTTCATATATCCAAAAATCCCGGCCAGAAACAGTCTCCCCTATTGCGGACACAAGTGAAGGGAGGCTTATGCAAAGGATTGTAAATACTATTGTAAGATAACGCTTCATATTTATAGGGCTAATAGACGTTCACTTTGCCTACAGATTGTTGGCCTTTCTCATCAATGGCTTTTAATATAAGAAGTCCACAGGCATTAGGCAAAAGGACAGAACACTCATTGTATGTAGTGCCAGAATGGAGCAATCTGCCCGTTATATCATAAATACAATATCGTATGGTACCATCAAAACCATGACAAGTGAATCTATTCCTATTTTGGAAATCCACATAAGGGTTCCACGATATGGTATGAATCTTCTCTTCAGAGTCTTTCTTCGCATTGAAACAGGCGTTGGGATCCTGACACAAATCATACACCGAGACTGCATCTGGCTGAACTTGCAAACTACTATCGGCAACACTGCAAGCAGGTATGTTAAAATTGTATCCTAAAGTCGTTATTTGCGGAGAGGCTACAGATTCAACGACAGGCAATTTGATATCGCAATCTGCCGAACCGATGTCTTCCGTCGCCGTCAATATCCCGGACAGCTGGTTCGTCCCTGCAACCATCACGGGTGCGCAGGAGCTATAATCATTCAATGCCAGTTTTTGCGCTTTGAATGTAGTGCTATATAGAAAAACATCAGGATTTGTCATGCTCACACAAGAGGTGGGAAGCGCCATTCCACCATCCATCTGACGAGCGTTAAAGTTCTGCAAAATGTAAGGATTCGCTTGTGCCAAAAATCGGGGATGATTCTCGGAACAATACACCAGCTCGCCTAATAAATTGACCCGGTTGTTGACAGGATCGTACAACAAGTCTGAAGCCAAAAGCTTTGTCAGCGGCAAAGTGTAATAACGGCTTTCATTGACAGAAACATTATTATTCCAGTAATTCTCTATACGCGTAAGCCAGATAATATCATTATCGCCATCTCTCAGACACCTGTACAACAACAAATGGGAGTCATCCAACTGCACGTGCATGGTTTGATATTCTCCTTCGTCATACGCCACATCCTCTATCACAGACCGAAAGAGAGTGGTAAATGGATGGTTGGGGTTGGGAATTATGGAAATAGCATTAAAATCAACAGTAAACATATCCAACACAATGGTCGGGTTCGCAAAATTGTTGGCAAAGACCCCTGAGGCAATGAAAAACAAGTGTGTCGCATCCCAAGAAATGTCCGTGTAATATTCTCCTGTAGAGGAATTGCACATCCTACTATTGGTGTAGCCATCTGTGGCATATAATTCTCCTGCGTCGGTCACGAAGGCATACACTTCGTTTGCTCCCGCAAACCCATTGCACCCATCAATGAACGCACTTGCCAACTGGGGAGAAACCACTTTCAGCGAATATGTCGCCAAGGTCGGATCTATAACCATATAAAAGGGTGAAACCGAGTTTCCTTGGTCAGCGGTGCCATACAGAACAAATTCATGTTGAGCGTTTTCAAACACGCCACGTAAATCCAACAAATAAGTGCCAGCATCAAAAGCCTGGCAAATGCCTGTAGGCTGCATGGTAGAGTGATAGATCTCTGTCACAGATAATTGTCCGTTTCCGTCTGCCATAAACAGATAGATATAGCCATTGCTATGCGCTATGGAAACTGCCGAGGAAGGCCGAAGAACGACAGAAGATTGATATTCCCAATACTGGTTCTGCGCCGCCGCACCTAATGAGAAAGCCAACAATGCGATGGAAAGGATAAATGATTTTTTCATAACATAACTCGTTGTTTTAATATTTCGGGGCAAAGATTTTAGTATATGACAAAAATTTGAAAATTTAGTCTAACTTGTTTATGTTTAGCGAG
>CALDIA010000171.1 GCA_937901455.1 uncultured Bacteroidales bacterium
TGGCTGCCGCTTGGTGAGGCGGGGATTGAAATCGCCCGATGAAATCTTGTCGCCCATTCGAGGCTAGCTTTCAATAAAAAAGCAACACGCTCCATTTTGAACCTATTTGTAGGTGGTAAGAGAAAAAAAGACTACCTTTGCAACGCAACAGCAACCGTTCCATGAATCGCACACTCAAATACTATGACTACGCACAGTGCTTCAAGCACTACACGAACAGCATCATGACAATACGCCAGGCGAAGATTCGTGGCGAGGTCATTGTGGCAAAGCCAGTGCTGATGATAGCACTCATCGACGGCATCGACACTGGGGTGTTTGGCGACAACCGTTTTTCGTTGAACGAATGGCTTGAGGCCCGTTACCTCACGTTGATGCGAGAATACACCCGACACTCGCTATTCGACAAGCCGACCGACATCAACAATCCGTTTTGGCATTTAGCCACCGACGGTTTCTGGCACCTGCACCTCAAGGCAGAGGCCGACAAGGGGGCAACGCCAACCAAAGCATGGCTAAAGGAGAATGTCCGGTGTGCTTGCTTCAACGACGACCTGTGGGTGCTGCTGCAAAACAAGGAATGGCGCACCAAGCTTCGCGACTATATCGTTGAGCACAAGCTCACCGACGGCAACAGATTCCGTCGGTTATTCTCCGACGGCTTAGCCGCACTCGCTTCTTTGCTGATGGTGGCGTGAGGGAGGCACGGCAACCTTTTTCGCTGATTAGTCTAAGGATTCAGGGACGTCTTCATCATCCTCCATGTCTTGTTTTGGTCGAGTTAAGCTCCTGAAAATATCGAGGAACGAGTTCTTGTTATAGAAATAGCCTTCGTCTTCTTTTATCTTTTCAGCCAATACTGACAAACCATAGTTGATGTACTCTTCCATCGTAAGCATCAGCATATTCACCGTTTCATTTACTGTCCGTAGGCCTTTGTCGAGGGCAATCCAATCAATTTCAGATGTACGAGCCACCAATGACACAAACATATACTCCCTAAGTTTCGGATAGGCCTTTCTCCCTTTCTTTGAATCCAAGTTGCCCCAAAACTGGATTGGCTGGCCACAATCTTTTATGTCGGCATATTCGCCAAAAGGCTTTTGCTTCCTTGAATACAAACCGATAAAATAGGCCATAATAAGTACCTCGTATGCAGCTCCTAGTATTTTGCCTTTAGCATCTGAAACGGCATTTGTACCGACGCCAAAATCAGCAAGCGGTTTTATCACTTCGGTTTCGTAATGCTTTTCGTACGACGGCGTTTTTCGTCCCCATACATCGAAAATGTCTTCGCGATATTCTTTTTTACTCGTAATTGCCATGGCTTTAGTTTTAGATAGATTCAACATAAGTGCGAATAGTCGAAAGGTCTTTTTCATCAAATGGTTTTGCCTTTTCGATGCGGTATTTCTTAGCGTCTATCTCATTCAGACGCAAGGTATCCAATCTGGAATTACCTTTGGAGTCTTCGACAAGGAAACTCTTAGTTACGATTATAGTCTGTTTGTTGATTCCAGCAATCACACCGAAAAAATCACTTTCCTTTGCTGCCGTAAACGATGATGTAGGTGCATCGAATATTAAAGGATAATCGTTTTCATGCTTGACGGTAGTCAATTTGGCAACTGCAAACAACAACGACATGTACATAGTTGTCTTCAAGGCCGTGTTAGCATTGTATATGCGCGAGCCGTCTGTATCAATCAGAATTATCTCAGCACTTGAATTTGGCCTTTCGACGATTTGCACATAGCCCCTGAAATCGCCTTTATTCAAGAGTTCAAGATATTCGTTGGTAACTTCTTCAAGTTGATCCAAAAAATCTCTCTTGTTCTTTTTCTTCGCCGCCACAAACGCATCAAGCATTCTTCTGACGGCTTGGCTTGACCTACTGTACATTGCAGCAGAAGATGTTTCGGAAATTTTGGAGAAATCGGAACGATAACCTTCCAAAAGGTCTTTGTGTTTCTTGATTTGTGCTTCCAAGAAATCTGAACGGCGTTCAGCATCCGCCCTCGCTTTCCACCATTCCGATATGTTGTTATAAGCAGAAACAAGTTCTTCTTCTGACAACCCGTCAGTTTGGGTTAGAATTTGCTTTTTCTTTTCCTCTTCGCGTTCAATATTTGAGGACAATCTGTCAATAGTATCGTGCTTTTTCAAGTTATCTCTTATCGCATTATCAATAAAGCCATTTAACCTGTTGAGGAACTTCATGTTATTGTGAAGGACTGAATACTTGTCATTCAGCTCCTTGATAAAAGCATTTTTGAACAATGGCTCGACTTCAACCTCTTTTTCTTCTTCAGTTTCCAAGGAGGCCAAATAATTATCCAAGCGCTTTTTCATAAAGAGATAAGGCTCGGAACCTTTCGGAGCAGGTCGTCCACAAACCTTACAAAACTCCTCGTCTATCATTTCCCGCATAGTGTTTTCGTCGGGAATGTTAATCGCCAAAGGAACATGGCCGCGACTTAGATCTCTATTGATTTGAGCGACAATCTTTTGGGCACCGATTTCTTGGTCGTACTTGCTTTGCTGTTTCCGCTGCTCTTTATCAAGACGACCAACTAAATCACGGTATTCCTCTGCGATTGGCTCATATCCCATCAGGACCCACATGTCATCCAATAAACGGAAAGTGTAATTTTCATTAAGCTCTTTTTGTGCTTGTTCTTTTTGAGTTTTTAGGCTTTCAAGCCTTGAATTAGTATCGACCAGCAAACTCGACGCCTCTTTATTCTTTTCGAGCTCTTCCAACAATGTCTGGAAGTTGACAGCTTCATTACGTTTGTTCTGCAACTCTGTTTCCAAATCGCCAATTTGCCTTTCCTCAATAGTAATCAAGTTGCGAAGGCGCTGTGCTTCACTTGAATTTTTCCTGTCAGCTTTTATGGCATTATCGGTGGCTTTTTCAGCCCATGCTTTCGCATTTTCCATGAAAATCAGGTATGGGTCGAAATCGCGAATCTGGCTAAACGTTTCGACAAGATAGCTCATCGCTTCGTCATTCTTGAATATATCCAAATTCTGTTCGCCCTTAAATAGGCAGTACTTCCTGATAGAAGTTGGAAAGTCTCTTTCAAATAGTTGCATTGCAGCATCACCACTCTTCAAGTCTTTTTCCACCCCTTGTTGAATGTACAAGTCGTATGAGAAATTTGAAGTGGATATTTCTCCACTAAGACTTTTCGTGAATTTAAATGATTTTTGAAACAGCCTTTCGCTACCGTCATTGACATATGTCATTGAGACTTTGACATAGGCTGATTCTGAATCCATGAGTTCAGAGATTTTCTTTTTGGAAATATATTTGTTGTCGGCTTTTGTACGGGTATCAAATAGCCATTCGACGGCCTCGAACAGCGTTGTTTTTCCGTCACCGTTCGCACCAATAATCAAAGTCAGGCCATTGCCAATGTCAATGGAGTTTTCTCGATAATAACTCCTGAAATTCTCGATAGTTATGTTCTTAATAATCATGCTAATAATCTGTCGTTTAAATACTTAAAAACAGTTTGATACACACGCTTTTGCTCGCTGGGGTCATCTGAACCGTTGAGCTCAACGATGATTTTAGCAACAGATGCAACGATTGCGTTGCTAGAATTAATTGCCTCATATACACCCTCATCATAGTCTTTACGGGTGTATTCGTAGAAGTCCTGCAATTTGGGGTCGTCTAAGACCATTTGTAACATTTTGTCTTTCTGTGTCATACTATATGATCATTGTTATACATATTCAAACCGTAATGCTCCATAACGGATTTCAATTCAAGTTGGGAATAAGATGGGTTTTCTGAAAGCATCGAGAAATTCCTTACGCGCATCAATTCTCCTTTTAGTAAAGCCCGTTCCATCCTAAAGCTATCCAAGCCTGGATTGACCTCTGGAGCCACAACCAAATCATGTATTTCGGCCATGAATTTGTCTGGGTGCTTTCGCAGAATACGGCCTCTGCGTTGGATGAATTGACGCGGGTTGCCCGTACTAGCGCAAAATATGGCCAATTCGCTTCTCGGGACATCCACGCCTTCGTCAAGGCATTTCATCGAAGTCAGCACTTGCAATTTGCCTGAGGCAAAATCGCCGAGAATCTTATCCCTGTCTTTCTGACCAGAGACAAATTTCTTCACCGTGATAAACTTATCCAACTTCGTAATCGCCTCCGTATAATCGTCAATCAAACGGCCGGTTTCTGAATCATCACTTATTTGTTCAGTTTTGTCGAAAACATCGGAATCGACAACATAATCAGGCTTGGTTCCTTCGGGAACGTAAACAAGAGAGTATTTTAAGTTGCCATTCTTCCTGTATCTCTCAGTAATTATCCGATTGAAAACACCCAGTTTATTCGCTGCCTTATGAACAATGCGCTTACGAGCCAGCAACATACTCATCAGTATATCATCTTTCTTGTCAAACGAATCCGTATTGAAATTAAAGTACTTAGAAATCTTCAACGACAGCTCTACATATTTTTCAAATTCGTCATCAGTCAATCTGACAAGGTGGGGATAATAGAAATAACGACAAAGAACGCCGTTATTTATAGCTTCTTCCATCGAATACTCGTATGTGTATTGTTTTTCCGCCCCAAAGAATCTGAACAGTTTCCTGTTCGCCTCATCATCAAATTGCCGTTCTGGTGTCGCTGACAATCCTATACGACGCAAATATTTAATGTCACCGAGACGTTTCAAAATTGTTGGCGAGCCCATGTTATGAGCTTCATCGGCAATCAACAAGACCTTTGACTTTTCAAATCCATTGAGAATGTCAAAGACGTTGGTTCTGGCGAATGAAGCGTATGTAGAGATGATGATGAAGTTCTGCGTTGGGTCATCTGTTTTTTTATACTCTTTAGCCATTTGTATGTGCTCAATCCTTGAACGCCATTCAGCATTTTTTGAATAGACCTTAATGACATTGGAAAAATGGGACTTTTCACACTCCTTCTCCCATTGGTCGACCAATGTAATTGTAGGCACTAAAATGATTGCCTTATAATAGCCATTCCGCTTGTAAATTTCCAGCAGGCAATTCAACGCCGTGATAGTCTTACCGGTACCAGTTGCCATGGCAAAAAGCCCCTTTTGGCTGTTGGCTTTCCAGTTTTCAAATGCAAGTTTCTGATAGTCTCTGGGGCCTGACTCGTATGGGAAACGAGGCTCGCCAAAATCAACAGAATCAATTGTCGTCACTTTCTTCCTGATTCTTTCAATCTCGCTTTCAACCTTGTTTTTGGCTTTATCCAATGCCTTAATCACAGACATGGGCAAGGATTTATTGGCAATATCCTGTTGAATGAATCTGTATTCATCTTCAAGCAACTCTTTCAGTTCCTTGTCCTTGAAGGATTCGACGATTCGGGTTTTCACTTTGTCGATAGGGACAGCAACGACATTCTCGTCTTTGCCGCCAAACACGAGTTCAAACTCGCCTTTAATCTGGTCAATTGTGGCGGATGCGGGGTTGCCGTCCCAATCGCAAAAAGCCGTAAGGCTTTCGATGTTGTCAATCAATGCCGACCGTGAGAAGTTGCAAGAACCATCAAAACCGACTTTGTTCACGCCGTCACTGAAAACGCCAGTTTTGGTGTGTGAAATGCCTATGCCATCCTTAGGTGCAACAATTTTGATGTCAAGCCTATTGTTACGGATTAGCCATGCAAGACATTCGAAAAAGTGAACATCACGCTCCGACAAAGTTTTTTTGAGATTCTCAATGTCGCTGATGTCGAAAAATGATATTGGCGTATCAAGTTTGCCGTTGGCGATGGCGGCTTTATCCTGTTCCGTAAGAATGTCGTTTACAATCAGGTTCATGCGACCGCCGTTATAGAGGAAAGATGCGAAACCATCAGCCAAGACATTGATGGCCGACGACGAAAAGAACCCCAACATCAAATCGAACTGCGTGGCATTGCACAAGCAATCGGAGAAGAAACCTATCGGTTCCCACTCTGTCCGCGACTTGAAATGGCGGTGGGCTGGAAATATCACTTCTTTCAGCATAGCATCTAAATGAAACAGTTAGCACACATTATATCATCTCCAAGTATATCTACAAGGGTCGTCCCTTTGCTTTGTTTGCGGTTCTCTTCTTGCCTCTTGATTATGTCAAGCTTAATTTGCCGAACACGTTCTGGCTTACATAAGTCAGCCAAGCTCTCCCCTTGGTTCCATGTATAGCCGTCTTTTTCAAACTCCATCGCTTTTGCGTAAAGGTCTGGATGTTGCTCATAAAGCCAAATCCATTCAATCTTCTGTTGGAAAAAGCAGAAATAGCAACCCGAGCGACTGCGACAATACGTTCCCGTTTTGCCATCCACTTCAAAAGGAATCTCTTCGTAATATGCGGGAACTCCTACACCACTTTCGCGGAGCAACCTGAAAATATCATGCTTAACAAGCACGTCGGTGTTGTCTATCAACGGAAAGGAATCCAGTTGCCCAACGGGATAATCTGTTGTTTTCAAGTAGGAAAAGACTGCATGGTTAAACAAACGCACATCATAATCGAGCAGGGCATTCATCTTTTTTGAATAATAGAACTGCTTGGTTATCGGTTTGCTCACAATCTCCAGGATTTCTTCGCGAAACATGGCATCGTCACACAGCTTGTCATATATGTCAACGACTTGTTCAAGAGTATCATTGCTCAAGAACTTGCTTATGACATCGATGCTCCATATATTTCGGCGGAATGGAAAAACGGCTTGGATGTTTGGCTTGGTTGATATGTAGCCGTCACGGTCTTCATCACCACGAATCCCCACGTAAGAAATGGCCAAATCTTCACCTACATATCTCTCAAATTCAGCAAGTTTCATCTTTTGCGTACACCACCTTGCCTGAGGAGAAGGCAAGAAACCTCCAGCGGCTTTCAGGAAATGATGGAACGGAGTTGGCTCCGAACTTGCCTCAGCAGCTCTCAATCTCACGATTTCCTTTCCAAGATAGGCTTCAAGCCTTTCAATGAGACGTTCAGTCTCTTCAAGTTCGCAACCAGTATCGGAATTATAGTATTCTATTGGCAACTGAGGATATGACTGCCTCATATATATGGCTAATGCTGCACTATCCTTACCGCCTGAGATTCCTAATATATGCCTAACACTCATTTTCTTAGAATTTTATCCAACACTGAAAGAAGTACACAAACATCAATATTGCTTTCGCCCCGAAGGTGACTCACTATCACTTTTTCTAACTCGTCAGCGCGAGTTTTTTCCCTTTCTGGCAACACAAAGGTTCTTGTGCGAATGGTTGTGCCCTTGCTTGTAACCAAATCAAATGAATATGCATCGTCGTTTTCCGAACTTGTGTTTGCTGAAATATCAGCGAATTTCTCACATTCACGGAACAAGAAAACCAAGTCATCCAACAGTTTTTCTTCCTCCTCGTCACGCATCGCCTCAAGCTTATGCTCCAACAAGGGATAGCAAATGGATTGAAACCATAACGTACGATTGTCATATTCGGTCATGACACGATTATAAAACTCTTTCTGTTTGGCCGACAACAAATACACTTTTACATGCCGCAATTTTTCTCGTATCTCCACGACATAATCACTATAGTCAGCCGAAGCAAGCCCCAATTCGTCAACAATCCTTTCCTCTATCCTATCAATCAATTGGGAATAACAAGTCCTAAGCTCCCTGACAGCCCTTTGTATCACCTTGCCATACTCTTCCATGTTCTTACCACGACTAATCGAATCGACTGAAAAACCCAATGCCTCAGGCAAATCCTCAAAGAAAGCTTTCTCGGGGTCTTTAGCCGATGCCAAAACATTACGGAACTTCATCGTGGAAACATGCGCGAATTTCTTGGTATGCTTCGTGTAATCATTCAGTCGTTTATAGAAGAACAAGAATGGCTTCATCGTTTCAATAAAGCTCTCCGACGTGACCGACATTTCGTCGGATAGATTTACGAAACGCCTGTATTGATTGAAGAAATCCAACTTCACACCATCAACAGTAAACTTCTTCACTTCAAAATCAGCAGGATGTTTTTGGAGCAAGTCAAAAAACTCCATGGTGACATTGGGAATGAACGAGCCACGGGAGGAATCATATAATGCATAGTCTTGCCTTTTGATAAACAGATAGGTAGGAATCCAAAATTCCAAAAAACCCTGTTTAAGTTTATAAGGCTGCACCGAAAGCAACTTGATTAGCTCTGAAATCTTACGGCCCTTGTTCTCTGTGCTTTGCAAAAACGACTCACATGCACTCCAAACACTCATAAACCCTTCATTTTTCGGGGCATCGTTAAACCCACCTTGGGTGTGCAAACCCGTGTTCTTAAGTAACGAAAAGTATATGGTTTTCTCGGGAGGAAATTTGTCATCAGGGAAGCCTAAGTTTTCTTCCGTATAGTGTTCCAACAAATTTGTCAGATAGTTTTTCCTTGCTGCCGTTATCGTGCCACTCAGTTTGTGTTTATTGAAAAGCTCGTTGCACATAACGGGTGTGGCACTGTAGATTTCTTCACAAACACGAGAAAGCAACTCGTTGAATTCGCGGTGCGAATTAACCTCTTGTTCTTTCCCTTTAAACACCCATACCACACGATTCCGATAGGAAAAAAGATTATCGCTTATAGCTTTGTTCAAAAGATGCTCCTCATACTCTTTCAGCCTTTTCACTTCCTTTATGGCTACAATATCTTCCTTATTAATTACCTTGTCTATAAGATAGTTATAGATATCAATACTATACAAATGGTCGATAATGTTTTCCGAATCAACAAAATATGCGAAAACCAAGGCGTGTTCCGATTCGGCACTAAAGGCTTTTATCTCCTCAAGGGCATCCTTTTTTGTTGAGAATATCAATTCGATATAACCATCAGTATCTCCTTTGGGCACTATCTCTTGAGGCTCGTCAAGCAGCTTATAGTCAAAGAATCTAGGGGTCCCTTTTTGGTAAAAATGAGCTTTGACCGGAGAAATCCTTTGGCTGAAAAACACAGTCAATTCGTCAACAAAGTTGACTGGACGAGCAACAACCAGCCCTGCATCCCTTATTTCAGCTTCAATGTTTACATCGGTTCCCTCAAAAAGGATTATCCTGTCTTTATATGCCGCATAACGTATTATTTTCTTCTTTTCCAACTGATTAATTACGTTCTGCGCATCAGGAATGCCCATCGCTATCTCCGCATATAGGGCAAGGGATTCAGCTGTCAAACGGAAACCAGCCACGCCAAACAGGTTCATCAGGCATATTGCCTTGACAAGGCTAATGGCATGAAGCATTTGCGTTTCATCATCCCATTGTTGGCCTTCCACCCTTTCAATCGATTGCTGAGCAACACCCCAATTCATCGAATCGGCATTTGCCTCTTTCAGATAGGAATAGAAATTGTAATAGACATAATCGTATACATTTTCCAAACTATATATCCTACTCCCGTCTTCAATAAAATCGGAAAGAGAATCATTGCCTTTCGACACCAAAAATGTAAACAGGGAGCGCTCGTTTTGACCATATCGTTGAATGGCTGTTGTTATCGCATACGCCGAAAACAAGTCAAGTGGATAGAGCTGAGTTGCAACATCGTTGGAAAGGTCCTTTGACACAAAGCCCATGCGTTTTGCCAGTTCTAACAACAAAACAGCATTTTGTGGGACTTCTTTTGCGTTTGTCCCATGCAACCTTTTTGCGGCAAGATAAAGCAATTGCTCGATTGGCTCCACAAAAGTGACCTCTTTATAACGGCCTTTCACCTTCTTCCATTCGTTGACCTGAGATTCAGTCAGTCCCTTGGCGTATGCGCCAAAGTTCTGATGCAGTGTCGCCAACAGAAGTATTTTCCGCGATGGGACATTGACAAATTCGGCTAACTTTTGCAAGAAATACAGTTCCTTTTCTGGATTGTTTTTTGCGGCATGTTCAAGCACCTTGCCAAATTCATCTATAACGATGACGAGAAACGTTCCTTTCCTTTGATTGTAATAGTCTTTTAAGCCGTCCAAAACGCTGACATTACAGCCATCAAGCCCCAAAGAAAGCCGAAGCAGTTGGGAAAGCTCGGCATAATCGCCTACAATATTCAAGAACTCGAACTCGCCACCATCATAAAGATTGCTGGCGTTAAGCAAAAAAGGTTGATTTGTGGCTTTCCTCAAATCTGATTCAAGGGCTAAAAGGAAGCTCGACTTCCCAGTTCCATAAGACCCAATAATGGTAAAAGAATGGATGCCCGTATGGAAGTCATTCACTATATTACTTATGGCTCTCTTTGCATTAGGAGTGGCTATATACTGGTCTCCTGCCGCAAAACCATTCTCAATGTTTGCCGAAAGACTAAACGTGCGCATTGTAATAATTGTTTAGAACCTGTTCTTTACTCAATTCCTTCGTGAACTGAACCATCCTAATGCCAGCCTCTTCCGTAAAGGATAAATAATCGGGATAATCCTTTGCAAGCGTCCTCAGCAACTCAATCGTCTCATAGTCTTGCATACAAAACACTAGGCCAATCCTATCTTGAATCGTGTTGTAATCAATGGAATTGTCGCCTTCCTGCTCTTTAAGCACAAGAAGTCCATATAGGAATATCTCACTCGTTACATTTCGTTTGCCTTCAATATTAAAGAAATAGCCCTTGCCTTCAGACTCTTGGCAAATCAAGTCCAAATCCAGCAACAACGAAGAAAAATCATCGTTTGATTGTGCCTTTCGCGGCAAAGCATAATTCTGAATAAGGACCCCAACGTCTTTGTCTACCGTGTTTTCATTGAAAAGATGTTGTTTGTTAGCCTCTATCATTTTCAATTTCACGAAACTCACTACTTTTTCTCTTTCAAATTGAGTATGTCCCTTCTGAAAATCACAGAAAAACAGATTATAGAGTGTGGCCTCTTGGCTGAAAACAAGATGGAAGTGCAGAAGCCACAACGTGGCAATATCTTCCATATACTTATCTTTACCATGCTGATCATCAAAAAGATAATCTCCAAAATGCGTTGGTTGATTGTCCTCAATTATACCAAACGCCCTAAGCCAATAACGAATTGAAGCTACCATATTCTTTCCGACACCCAAAGCCACAACAGCATCATCATCACTAAACGAATGGCCTTCCTTGAGAAAATCATAGCCCTTCTTCAGCCACAATCCCTTACAACTGAATGTTTCATGGCCGGAGAAGGTATATTTCAATCTTTCGACGCTCATCATGCACCCAAACCAAATCATCATGGTCGTGACCCCCTCAACCATAAAATCCATAGAAAAAAGACGTGGAGCCAGTTCTGATGCCCGTTCCACGATGTAAAGGCCTTCGCATTGCCCGATTAGTCGAAACGAGCAACGCTGAAAACCCCACGTTAGACGAATATATAGCAGATGTTATATAATCATCTTAATGGGGCGTTCTCGTTGCTTTGTTCTTGACTAATCGTTCGAAGTTGCGAAGTTCTTACATCGTCAAAACCGAAGCGTCCAGAAAACGCCTTTGCCAATAAATTCTGCTCCCAACCGCCAAAGTGGTTGAAAGCAGGTTGCAAAAATAATGATTTTCTCGACAACAAGGACAAACCGACAAAAATTTCTTCAAGCGGCTCGCCCTCCAAGCCCTGAAGGGGCGCAAGAACACATCGGGCGATTTCAATCCCCGCAGAAAAACAAAAAAAATCTCCCCACAAGCCCTACCGAGCCCGTGGGGAGCATAAGGCAGATTCACTTATTAACCAAACCAATTCTTCTGCCTTATGAAAAAGAAAGTACTGCCTTGTCGGCTCATGCGCCTGCATCTCGGGCGTAGCCAAGTCGCGGAGCAACACGCGCAAGGCACCCACTCGGGTGTCCACCTTCATGTGGTTGAAGGCTTTGCCCTCGGCGCCGAAACGTTGCTTCAACGCCACGGCACTGGCACGCACGGCCTCGTCGGGCTCGTAGCGGCACGAGTCGATGTAGCGCGATGCCGAAGCAATGCGCTCGTTGAGCAACTTGGCTTCGCGGCTGATGCCTTGCTTGGCCACCTTCACGTTAAGCGCAGCAATGAGCGCCTGGTTGGCAGTTTCCACCTCGTCGAGCAGACCGCTCATGTATTCGTCGTCGCGGTTGCTGTCGAAGTGGGCTTGGATCTCGGTGAGACCCGCATGGAACTTGTTACGAAGGATTCACGAAACATGCATTACAGATCCGTTAATTTTTTGTCAACAAAATTATCAACAGGGCTAATTCTGTAAAAATCACGATTGTCAAAGCCCTGAAAGGGCGACAACACTTCATCGGGCGATTCCAATCCCCGAAAAAACAACCAGCATCCAATCACCGATAAGCCTCCGACAGAATCTCTCC
>CALDIA010000172.1 GCA_937901455.1 uncultured Bacteroidales bacterium
GCAAACCACCCCGCCCGAAGGGTGGGGTAGGGCAAAATCAACGGGTTCCCGATATTGTTTCGGGAACCCGTTTTTTAATTGTTAATATGCGGAATTTGTAAACCTATGTTTATATAATTATTTTTTTTTGGGGGGGTGGATTTTTTAGAAATTATTTGCAATATTGCTTAAAAGGCTGTTGAAAACACATTTGACACTATTATCAATATTAATAAACTGTTGATAATTAGTAATTCCGTTTTTATGAAACAATAATTTTTTTTTGTATTTTTGCTGCGTTGTTTTGTAGTAAAAATGGAGTTTCCTTTTTTGTGATTTGTATTTTTTTGATTATATTAATATTTGAAATTGTTAATTTATGAAATTTTTAAGCGTATGAAAAAGATTTGCTTTTTAATGTTTTCTTTCATGATGCTGTTTTCGCTGTCGCTGCGGGCGCAGAATGCATGCCCTGCACCGAGCAATTTTGCGGCAACAGTACATATTCCCGAATGGAATAACGTGACGCTGAATTGGGATCCGATACAGGATACTACAGCACAAGAAATTACTTGGGGAACATCCTATTATACTCGTATCGGTACAAATAGTGCTGCGGATTTTATAGGAGCGGTGCGTTTTGCCCCAACAGATTTGGCACAGTTCGCTGGCATGAAGCTGACAGCTGTCTCTTTTGTGCCTGGTGAAGCTCAATCTGTCTGTACCTATTACGTCATGGTGTGGCAAGGGGGAAGTCAGATAGATGACACAACGTTTGTGCCTGGCACGCTGATAGCCAATAAGCTTGTGACCCAATCGTTAGTTACTAGCACGCTGAACAAGGTGCTGTTAGACACAACGCTTTTTTTGGATCCGACCCAGGAATTGTGGGTTGGTATTCGGTGTAACACTACGGCTGGCTATCCCTTGGGCGCCAGCAATAATGGCGCAGTTTTTAACTATGGTGACCTGATTAACTTTAATGGATGGGAAACACTGACGGGCGGTGATTCAACCAGTTCACTGGCCGCTTATAACTGGTGGATTGTAGCCACCATGCAAGAACCTGGCAATATTGTAGAAAACTATAATATCTATCGAGATGGCTCTGTGGTTTATACTTCCATCATCGATGCCCAATTTGTTGATTCGCTGGCTATAGGTACCTACACTTATACCTTGGAGGCTTCCTATGAGAGTGGTTGCACCTCTGATCCGTTGTCTTTGTCTGTAACTATGACAGAAAATCCTTGTACCACTTGCTTGGATAGTGTAGGTATTGCAACAGGGACTTCCACAACCTACCAACTGCCTGTTAACGGTTTTTATAATTATTCTTATGTGCAGCAGATCTATACTGCTGGAGAGTTGGATACTATCACAGGTGCCATTCAATGTATTGCTTTCCAATATATTTCGCCGACACCGCAAACGAAGAATCTGGTGATTTACATGGGTAACACTTCCAAAAGCAATTTTAATGGTTCAACCGACTGGATCCCAATCTCAGAGATGTATGAGGTGTTTAACGGTGCAGTTAATTTTACAAATGCAGGACCTGACAACTGGCTGAAAATTCCCTTGGAGACACCTTTCGAATATCAAGAAGGCAGCAACATCGTGGTGGCAGTCTTGAACAACACAGGCTCCTACTTGAACAGTGATCCTATCTTTAATGTCCACTCTGCCTCTTCAAAAACTTTGCTGGTGTATAATGATGGTAGCCCTTATATGCCGTCTTCCAGTAATCCCTTAGGTACCGTTGTATCCGATAGAAACAACATTCGCTTCTATGTTGGAGCGCCTATTACATGTCCTATAATCTCAAGTTACGAAGTTACAGATTTGCAGGCAGAAGAGGTTTCTGTTTCTTGGTCATCCACAGACCTGTACGCTGGCTATGAAGTAGTAATGGTTCCTCAAGGCAGTTCCGCAGGTGACGGGGTGCCTGTTATGGTGAGCGATACATTCTATACCTTCTCCAACTTAACGGCCAATACCGCCTATACCATTTATCTGCGAGCCAACTGCTCAGGCGACAATAGTAATTGGCGCAGCATTCATGTCAAGACATTGTGTCTGCCAACAGCTACGATTCCCTATATTGCCAATTTCGATAATATTGGCGTTGGTGCTTCGGTGATGCCGGATTGTTGGGAACGTGGTCTTGGTGAAACCGTTAATGATTATCCATATGTCAGTAGCAGTTATCATCATTCAGGGAATGCGTCACTCTATTTCTACTCCTATACCGGCATTCCCTCCATGGCATGTGGCCAAGCCCTTGATCTGACCAATAATACCCAAGGCCTGACTATGAGTGCATGGCTCTATAAGACTTCTTCCTATTATGGTGGAATGAACTTCGGCTATTTGACAGATCCTTATGATTTAAGTACCTTTGTAGTGGTGAAGACGGTGCATCCGGAAGATCTCTCGCTCGCTACGTGGACAGAAGTGAAGTTTCCACTTCCCGAATCTGTCAACGGACAGGTGATCTATCCCGCCATATATTGCTTGGAAACCTCTGGCTCTTACTCGAACTATGTCTATATGGATGATTTATCCATCTACTATGGCGAGGCCGAATGTTTGGCACCCCAACAGTTCACCGTTAGCAATGTCTCCTATACCTCTGCTTACTTTTCCTGGATAGCAAATGATGCCTCTGTGAATATGAATATTGAATATACCAACCAAAATACGGGCGTCAGCAATACCGTTTTGGTGACGGGGCAGGCCGACTATTTCTTAACCGGTCTCGATACCAACACCCAATATTCTGTCAAACTTTATCCGGAGTGTAACGACATTGCGGATACCCTTTACAAAGTTTTCACCACCGGCACTTATATGATGACCTACTGCCTGAGCTCTGACACAACTCAGGAGATTACCTCTACCAATACCAATACGAATTACTATGTGCCAGTCAATAACTTCTATCGTTATACTTATTCGCAGCAGATTTTCACCCCGTCAGACTTGGGTGCGACAGGTACCATTACAGGAATCTCATTCCAGTATGATTACTCAACAGCCTCGTCAGTAAAGAATAATGGTACCATTTTCTTGGCTCACCGGTCAGACAGTACCTTTGCATCCGCCACAGACTGGACACCCATTTCTTCCGCTGTGGAGGTCTATCATGGTCCGTTGAACTGTCATAACGGATGGAATGATTTTGAATTCACCAACTACTTTAGCTACAATGGTGTTGACAATCTTGTACTTATTGTCTTAGACAGTTCCAACGCCTATAATGGCTCAGCCTATAAGTTCAATGCACACGCTAAGAATGGCCAATATGTGACCCTGCATAGGTATAATGACAGCAGTCCATACGACCCGACAAATCCAGGCAGCGGCACACAATACAATTACAGAAACGATGTGAAATTTATTGTTTGCTCGCAGGTGCAGACCGAGATGATGTCATGTCCGGCCCCGAATGTGATGGTGACGGATGCTGACAGCGCAAGCATTACCATTGCATGGGCTGCCGGTGGAGAAGAGACTGAGTGGGCGATTGAGTATAAACTCGCCAGTGCCACCGATTGGACCTCCGCAGGCATCGTCTCCAATACCAATACCTATGTCATTGACAACTTGGATGCCAATACGGCCTACCAGATTCGCGTGAGCGGCCTTTGTTCCGCTACCGATAGCAGTGAATGGGTCGTTCTGAATGCCTCCACAATCTGTAGCTATCTGACTATTCCTTTCATGGAAGATTTTGAGAGCGCAACCTCCACCGGTGCCGGGCAAATGATTCCTTGCTGGACCAGAGGAACCAATTATAGTACCCAATACCCCTATATCAGTTCCACACAGGCCAGCTCAGGCACCAAGTCAATCTATTTCTATGCCTCCACTGCCTATTATTCCTATGTAGCCCTGCCAGTGTTTGACCCCGAAATCGTTATTGATAGCCTCTATGTGACTTTCGATGCTTTCTCCACCTCTTCAGGTTATTATATTGAGGTGGGTATGATGACGGATCCAACAGACTACAGTACTTTCCAATACCTTGCCAGCTTTACGCCTTCAAGCCCCAGTGTCTGGACCTCCTATGAGTTTAATACAAGAAACTTTACAGGAAATGCCAAATCCTTGGCATTCAGAATTCCAGCGTGGGGAACCTCCTATATGTATATTGATAATGTGTCTGTAGATTACATATTGCCTTGTGAACACCCGTCTGATATTGTTGTCAATACGTTCGGCAGCGACAATGCGACGATTACATGGACGGCTGGCGGTGATGAAACGGAATGGGAATATGCCTATGGACTGATGGATTCCGTTGACTTAGGGACAGCTGTCATCTATTCGGCCACAACAGCGGAGGCTATGCTCACGGGCCTGACACCCAATACCACTTACGATTTCTATGTGCGCTCTGTTTGTTCCGCATCAGAAATGAGTATCTGGTCCAAGCTGACCTTCGCTACGGAGTGTGTGTCTCTGACGACACTGCCCTATAGCCAGAACTTTGACACCGTTTATACCCATACCTCCAACTACACTTCGGGCCCCAACAACTTGAAAGAGTGCTGGCATGGATTTAGCAATGGACAATCCTATACTTCCTATCCTTTTGTCTATTATTCTTCCACGAATGCCCAGTCTGGCAGCTATAGTTTGGCATTCTACGCCTACACATCCTCCTCATATAGCGACCAGTATGCTCTTTTGCCCATTATTGATACGGATGTGCTGGATATCAGTTCCATGCAGATGACCTTTGGTATGAAGAGATACAGCACTTCCTATCCATTTATTCTGCAAGTTGGCGTAGTGGAGGATTATGATTTATCCACCTTTACGATAGTGGATACGTTAAGCCTTTGGGATGAGACCACCTATACTGACCAGATAGTATATTTCAACCAGTACACGGGCAATGGCAACCATATAGCCTTTAGAATGCCCCATGTGTATCCTGGTGTAACTTCTTATAACGCAGGATTTATTGACAATGTGGTGCTCTCTTTGGCTCCTACCTGCCTGCAACCTACGCATTTGGTTGTCAATGATGTTACCGAGTCTTCCGTGACATTGGAATGGACGGAAAATGGATCCGCAACCGAATGGGTGATTGAATATGGTCCACAGGGCTTTACACCTGGCAGCGGCACCGAAGTACAAGCCACCAGCAACCCGTTCACAATTAATAACCTGACCGCTGCAGTTGCTTACCAGTTCTATGTGAAAGCAGATTGTGGCGGTGGCGAAGTAAGCTCGTTGTTGGGCCCTGTCGCAGCCACCCCTGGTTCCTACAACATGTCTGTTACTGGTAATGCCACCATCACCACCTGCTCGATGGTCATCTATGACGATGGCGGTCCTACAGGTAATTACAGCAATAGCTGCGATTCTTACCTCACCATCCAACCTGGAGTCACTGGTAATCTCATCTCTATTCAAGGTACCTACTCCATTGAAAACAGCTGGGACAATCTTTACATTTATGATGGCGTAGGAACTGGAGGTACTTTGCTGGGCACCTTCACCGGAAGCAATCAAACAGTTCCTATGCTGACATCCTCAACGGGTCCGCTAACTATCTACTTCCACTCTGACGGTAGCGTGCAATACCCTGGATTCGAACTGGTTGTGTCCTGTATTTCCAACACCTGTCCAGCTCCAACGGACTTGATAGTCAGCAATGTGGGTAACACTTCTGCTA
>CALDIA010000173.1 GCA_937901455.1 uncultured Bacteroidales bacterium
GTGTGCGGTCCATTACCTTACATCCTAAGATACGGTCGATGTTGCGCTGTTGAGAGGGTGACAGCTCATCGTCAACCACCACCATGTCGATGCTGTGCTCATGCACATAGTCTGCCACCTCCTGAATCTTTCCAGAACCCATGTAGGTTCGCGGGTCAGGGTAGGGTAGGTTCTGGGTGAAACGCCTCACCTCGCTGCCTCCGGCAGTCTCAACCAAAAAGGCTAATTCATTGAGATACTCGGCGGTCTTGGCCTCACCGATTGACGGCGTGCTCACCGCTAACAACACAGCAGTCTCTGTAATGGGTTCGCTGGATGGATTCATGCGTTTATGGAATTATTCAACTGATACCGACTTGGCAAGATTGCGCGGCTTGTCCACATCGCAACCACGGATTAAGGCTACATGGTAGGCCAGCAACTGCAAAGGTACTGCCGCCACCAGTGGCGTCAACAGCTCTTCGGTGACAGGAATCTCGATGCAAAACTTTGACATTCCCTTGACGGTGGTGTCTCCTTCCGTTACAATGGAGATGACTGTTCCCTTGCGGGCAATCACCTCTTGGATGTTGCTCACCACCTTGTCATAAGTCAACTGCTCGGTAGCGATAGCGATAATGGGCATATGGTCGTCTATTAGGGCGATAGGTCCATGTTTCATTTCAGCGGCGGGATAGCCTTCCGCGTGGATATAGGATATCTCCTTCAGCTTAAGGGCTCCTTCCAAAGCAACAGGATAGTTAATGCCGCGTCCAAGGAAGATGGCATTCGGGCGCGTGGCCACAAATTGTGCTATCTTTTGAATATGCTCTTCCTGTGTGAAAATGCGCTCTATCTTCTCAGGGATTGATTCCAAGTCGTTGACCAATTGATGGTATTTGGATTTTGAGATAGAACCTTTCTTTTGGGCAAGACTCAGCGCCATCAGCGTCAGTACCGTTACTTGGGCGGTGAAAGCCTTGGTGGAGGCCACGCCAATTTCAGGGCCAGCATGGGTGTATGACCCCGCCATTGTCTCCCGTGCTAAAGTGGAACCTACCACGTTGCAAATGCCAATGACCGTGGCGCCATGCCGCTTGGCCAAGTCCACAGCAGCAAGCGTGTCAGCCGTCTCACCCGACTGAGAAATAGCAATTAACACATCGTCGGAGTAGATGATAGGATTCCTATAACGGAACTCAGAGGCGTATTCTACCTCTACGGGAATGCGCACCAGACTCTCTATCAAATACTCAGCCACGAGTCCGGCATGCCAGGAGGTTCCACAAGCGGCTATGATGAAGCGCTTGGCATTCACCATCTTATGCTCATATTCTATCAAACCACCTAACGACACAATATCTTTCTGCAGATTGATTCGCCCGCGCATGCTGTCTCTGATAGATTTCGGCTGCTCGTAGATTTCCTTCAACATATAGGTCTCAAATCCACCTTTCTCAATCTGCTCCAAGGTCATCTCTAAAAGCTGATAGTTGGGTTTCTTTAGGAGAGCGTGCTCATCACGTATATTGCGGATGCGTAAGCCTTTGTCTGGCGAAACCACCGCCACGTCGCCATCGTCTAAATATACTACCTTGTTGGTGTATTCCACAATCGGTGCCCCGTCAGACCCTACAAAAAAATCGTCATCCCCCACACCAATTAGCAGTGGACTGCCCTTTTTGGCTAATATCAGCTGGTCGGGGTTGTCAACCGATAGAATGGCTAACGCATAAGTGCCCTCTACATTGGCTAATGCCAACAATACTGCCTCTTCCAAGCTGACATTGTTCTTCTGCTGCATCTCGTTTATCAGATGTACCAACACCTCGGTGTCGGTTTCACTCAAGAACTTGTAACCACGATTCAAGAGCTCTTTCTTCAGGCTGAGGTAGTTCTCAATGATGCCGTTATGGATAAGGGCAATGCGATGGTCCTCCGAGAGATGCGGGTGTGCGTTTTGCTCATTGGGTTCGCCATGTGTTGCCCAACGGGTGTGTGCAATGCCGGCATGACCGCTTGTGTCTCTTTGCTCACAATAGTCTTCCAGTTCTGAAACCTTACCTCGCTTTTTATATAAGGTGATTGTATCGGATTGCATTAAAGCCACCCCTGCACTGTCGTATCCACGATACTCCAAGCGCTCCAAACCTTTCATCAGAATAGGGTAAGCCTCCTTTTTGCCTATATATGCTACAATGCCACACATAATGAGTATTGTTGAATGTCAAACAAATGTAATGGCGTGCTGCGTTATTCCTAATATTTTGTGTAGGAAATCTCTAAACGTAACCGCTGACTGTCATCCAAATTAGTGCCCCCAAATATCAAACGGTTGGCCCTGACACCAGAGCCGCGCACTACCAAGTTGACAGAATTGGACAACTCTCCATTTCCACTGATCAACTTTTGGACATATTCCGTTATACGGAAGCGGTACTCGTGATTCTCAACATTATATGTCCCGCCAAAGTAAGAAGTGGAAGTGTAGTAGTCATCGTCAGGAAGATATGTGATGGCCTCCGTACCCTCCTTGATGCCTTGCAAAGTAAGTATTGTGGGGTGCGTCAGATACGGTTCGTCAGGACTGAGGTCGGTGACGACCAATTCGGCTTTGTTGATAACTACGCGGTTACCCAAAGACTGGAAAGCCTCTTTAAGATAGGGGAACGTGATGCGGGTCTTGACGCCGCCAGTGCCTTGAACGTACAACACACTTTCGCCCACCGATCTGTCACCATGGAGTACTTCTTGTATGAATGCCGGATCGCTCGACTGGTTGTAGTCGTGCAGATATTCATTGAACCGCACACTGCTGTTGGCGCATACCAGTTTGTATCTAAGCCCGGAGCCATTGTCGTTGTGATAATAAATAGTGATGCCACTTAACGTGCTAGTCATACTGGTCAGAATCATGTACCCCGTGTTTCCGGTATGTGATACGGCAGTGATGTATAAACCTTTCAATATGGAGGACAGATTGTTATTTAACTCACTTTGATGGTTGAGCAAATATTGCCCGAAGGCCTGTGATAGCCGAATGCGTACGTGCGGACTATAGATAGCCGTGTCAACCACAACCTCCTGGTTGGGAGATATGGCATAGTCTGTCAGTTGATAGTTTAAGGGGGTTGGATCGTACGACAGGGAGTTGTTCTGATAATAGTTGAATCGGTTTTTGGGCGCTTCGTTCAGTCGGTGTACCCGAATGCCAACTCGCGATGTGGTATCTCCATAATAACTTGCCAGTTGCAATGTGAAGATGCAGGAGTCAATCACGGGGTTCTCGCCAAAGTTTACATTGTTGGCACTCATCGCCATCTGGGTGTAGATGGAGGCAACTGAAGGACCAAAGACAGGATCGGAAATATGCCCCACCATGTTGGCAGAAAGGCTCGTCGTGTTGATAGTGTCCTCCAAATAAGAATAGGCTGACACCGTAATGGTATCCGTAAAATCGGTCCCCATCTGGTCCATTAGTCCTAATCCGATTGGAGAGTTCTCGTTTGTGCACGAGAAAAACAAGGTTAGGATAAGTAACAATAAACCCGTGAAATGAATCTTGTGCATTCTATTGAACTGATTTGAGGTCTTCTTCTATAATCTGATCATAAAACTCATCGTACATGTCCACGTAATTGTCGTCCTCAGGATGGAATAACGTGGGCTTCTCCAGTTTTTCCACATATGTGCGCAGACGCTTGCCCGTGTCAGGTGTGACACATACGGCATCCGAAAAGTCAAGGGCTGTCTGCACCAACTGCTCATAACCTGGATTGCGGAAATGCTTCAGGTTGGCGGTCGGAATGTTCGTCTGCTGCAACTTCTTCTTGAAGGTGGTCGGGAATTTTTCAGAAAATGAATCTGGCATGATGCTATATATCAGTTTGCTGCTCTGAAATAGCGGGTCGTCTTTGTATACTGTTTTGACGAACAAAGGCACCAAGGCGGATATCCATCCAATGCAATGGATAATGTCTGGGTCCCAGCCCAACTTGCGCACCGTCTCAATTACTCCTTTGGCGTAGAAAATCGTACGCGAGTCGTTGTCTGGATAAAAAACATTGTTCTCGTCAAAGTATGTCGTCTTGCGCTTAAAAAAATCTTCACTGTCAATGAAATATATTTGCATGCGTACATTCTGCAAAGAGGCCACTTTGATAATCAAAGGATGGTCAGTGTCCTCTATGATGATATTCTGGCCCGACAGGCGTATCACTTCATGTAACATGTGACGATGGTCGTTCACACAACCGAATTTTGGCATGAAGGTGCGTATCTCATTCTTCCGTTCTTGTATGCCTTGCGGAAGATATCGGCAGATGTTTGATATGTAACCCTCTGGAAAATACGGAAATATCTCAGGTGTTACATATAGTATCTTTTTCTTCTCCATAAGCTGGGGTGTTTTTGCAGGCGCAAAGATAGCATTTTTTTTTTATTTTTTGTTTGGTCGAATTAAAAAAAATGTATTTTTGCCGACCCTTAAAGCCCAGGTGGTGGAATTGGTAGACACGCTACTTTGAGGGGGTAGTGGGAGGACTCCCGTGCAAGTTCGACTCTTGTCCTGGGCACATGGTAGCAAGCTCTTTGTCAATACGATAAAGAGCTTGTTTTTTATTGTGCATTTCCTTTTATGAAGACTTGATTGCCGAAATGGCCGCTACCTGATCAGTTTTACATGCATGGGCTGCTGCTGTCAACTTTTTTCTTTACAATGCTTAATCAAGCTTTTCCCCTAAGTAGAGTTTCAGGTCGGCGGCTCTTTTGGGACCAATGATGTCGGCAATTGCCGCTTCCGATGCATCTTTGATTCCCTTGACCGACTTGAACTTTTGCAACAATCGTTTCTTCAGGGTGGGGCCGATCCCGGGGGCATCGTCAAGAACTGAATGTATGCTTGTTTTTGAGCGGCGCTTTCTATGGTGGGTGATGCCGAAGTGGTGCACCTCGTCGCGTACCTGTTGCAGGAGTTTCTGCGCCTCTGACCGCTTGTCAATATAAACGGGTAGGTCGTCACCGACCTTATAGATGTCCTCCAGTCGCTTGGCAATGCCCACCACCATCAGGCGGTCCTCAATATGCAAGGCTTGTATGGCTCGATAGGCGGCATGTAACTGGCCTTTTCCACCGTCAATCACTACGAGGTCGGGCAACTCTTTATCCTCTTCCAGTAGTCTGTGGTAGCGGCGAAAAACCACCTCTTCCATACTTGCAAAGTCATCTGCCCCCACTACGGTCTTAATATTGAAGTGGCGGTATTCCTTCTTGGCCGGTTTGCCGTCAATGAAGCAGATCATGGCTGCTACAGGGGCCTCACCTTGCGTGTTTGAGTTGTCAAAGCACTCAATGTGCCTCGGCAGCGTCCGCATGTTCAGAGCCTCTTTTAACGACTGCAGCACGCGCTGGCTTCGGCGCTCCGGATTGACAAGGTCTTGCCGTTTTTTCTTTTCCAACAGGTAGAAGTGCGCATTGCGTTCCGCCAGCTCTACCAGCCTGCGTTTCTCACCACGCTTCGGCACCTGCAAGTCCCAATCCGCTGGCATCCAGGTAGGCATGAATGGCACTAACACGGTCGTGCACAACCCACCAACCCGTGAGGATATCTCTAACATGCCATTCCACAACGTCTCCTCCCGGTCACGCTCAATGTTATTACTGATCTCTATAGTGTGCGCCTGTACAATCGCCCCTCGCATGATACGAAGAAAACTGACATAGGCACAATCCTCCTCTTCTTCCATTCCAAATACGTCCATATCGGTCAGCAGCGGGTTTACTACCACAGACTTGCCAATGAAGTTTTCTAAGATGGCGATGCGCTGCTTCAACTCAGCCGCCCTCTCAAACTCCCAAGCCTGCGCGTAGCTCATCATCTCCTCCTTGAGACTATGTATCACCTCTTGCCGCCGACCCTTGACGATGTCAATGGCCTGCGCAATGTTGCGTTGGTACTGCTCTCTCGTAATCAGTCCGCAACAGGGTGCCGCACAGCGCTTCAATTGGTACTGCATGCAAGGACGGTCGTTCTGCACCAACCGGCGACACGTTCGCAAAGGGAACATCTCATTGATGGTGTCTAATAATACATTCATGGTCTTGACGGAAGAGTAGGGACCGAACAGCTGCATTTTGGAGGCGTCTGGCTGCCGTGTGGCAAATATGCGCGGGTATTCTTCCCGGCTGACCGCTATCCAAGGATACGACTTGTCGTCTTTTAGCATGATGTTATATCGCGGTTTGTACTCCTTAATCATGCTGTTTTCCAATAACAGCGCCTCCCACTCAGTGTCAACCACCGTTGTCTGAATGTCGCGAATTTTACTGACTAATACACGGACCTTGGCGGAGTCGTGCTCTTTGTTGAAGTACGACGAAACCCGCCGCTTCAGCTTTTTCGCTTTGCCTACATAAATGATGGTGCCGTGTTCGTCTAAAAAACGGTACACGCCCGGTTTCTCAGGCAATGAACGCAAAATGAGCTGAAGATTCTCCCTTATGGTGCCCATGCCGTCAGTTTATTTTTCCACTGCAGGGGTACAAAAAAGTAAATGTCCTGGATTGATCCCAACCGTGTAGCTCTCTTTCAGTACACCATGCTGGTCGAACTGGAACACTTTGCCACTTACGGTGAAGTTGAAGGCATCACTAATATAGACATCGCCGTTAAGCGGATTCACGCAGATACCATACGGGGTCTCTATTTTTGTTCCATCAGTGATGAAGTTTTCCGTGAGGATCTGGTCGCTCTCAAGGTCCATAGTCCTGATCCAGGAGGCATGGCTGCCGAAGTCATAGTGATACATGTAGCCTGTTTGTCCGTAGACGTAGAATCCCAGAACCTCCCAATCGTATGTCTTTACCAGTTCATCGGTCAAGGCGTCAATCTTATGCAGATTGTAGGGTACAGCTCCATAATCACCCCTGCTGACCACATAGACGTAGCGGTCGCGGTACGCTTGCACAAGGCCTGGGTTGATGCCAACCTCTATTTCTTTGAGTAGAGTGAAAGTTGCAAGGTCAATCACACTGACGGTGTGACCGTAGTCGGGGAAGTTCAGCCCGCCCGAGTTGGCTACATATAGCTTACCCTTACAGACACAGATACCCTCAGGGTTTAGGCCGGAGTGTAATGTAGCTTCCACTTCCAGTTTGTTAGTGTCGATGCGGACTACATCGCCGTCAAAGCAAGACACATAGGCTTTGCCATTGTGAAATGCCACATAACGTGGTTGTTTGCCAGGAAGCGATATGCCCTTGACGGAAGTGCCATCCAAGTTCATCACTTCTACACGGTGGGAATTGTTTACCACACAGTAGAGCTTGAGCCCATAGCGTTGCAAGTCGTTGCCTGTGTCGCCAAGCCCCCGACCGTTCTGCTCCAAAAACAAGTCCTTGGTCACATGACCGTCTTCAATGTATGAAATGGTACTGTTGTTCATCTGATACACCCCTTCGTTTAATACGAACAGGCCGGTTTCAAAATGATTGTCTTCTGGAGTCACAATAGGTTCTGGGCCACAGGAAGATGACAGACCCGACAGGGCGGCAAGGAGTAAGACGAAGCCGCGGATGATTCTTCTATTCATAGTATCAATTTTAATGGTTGCAAAAATACGCTTTTTTTCCCAACGAAAAAAGGCCTCCCGGGGAGGGAGACCTTTCTTCAACCATGAAAACAAAATATTACTTTTTAGCCAAAAAGTCTTTTACAGTGGAGGAGTCAATAACAGCTTCTTTGAATGTATAGGCTCCAGTTTTTGGTGAACGCTCCATTCTCACTACGCGAGTGTAAGTTACGCCACCTTCTCTTTTCAATGTTGCAACTACTTTCTTTGCCATCTTTAATCGATTTTATTATTTAACTTCTTTGTGAATGGTCATACGTTTGAGATAAGGGTTGTATTTCTTCAACTCTAATCTGTCAGGGGTGTTCTTTCTGTTCTTTGTGGTTATATAACGAGACATTCCAGGAACCCCACTTGCTTTCTGTTCCGTGCACTCAAGAATGACTTGTTGACGTGCTTCTTTAGTTTTCTTTGCCATAGTTTTTCCTCTTCAATTTTACGCGGCAAAAATACAATTTTTTTTGATATGAATTGTTATTGCCCTATTTTTTTTCTATAGATTGATAATTTGTTGTATTTTTTTGATACTTAGTATGATATAATAAATAGCTATTGGTTAAGCATTTCCCAAAGTCGGTCTTTGAGCTCCGTTAGATGGTAGTTTGTGAGCGCTGACAATGTAATTATGGGCCAATCTCCGGGGAGCTTCCCCACGATTTTGCGGATCTCTTCTTCCGGTGCCAAGTCGCACTTGGTGATGGCAATCAGGAACTCTTTGTCTAACAGTTCGGCGTTGTATTGATGCAATTCGTTTTGCAGAATGCCGAACTCATGTTGTATTTCCGTCGCTGTTTTGATGCCCTCTTCAGAAGCGATGGGAATCAAGTACAGCAATGCGGCGTTGCGTTCGATATGTCGCAGGAAGCGTAAGCCGATACCTTTGCCCTCGGAGGCTCCTTCAATGATGCCGGGAATGTCGGCAATTACGAACGACTGGTAATCGCGGTAAGCCACCATACCAAGATTTGGCTTGAGGGTGGTGAACGGATAGTCGGCAATTTTGGGACGTGCGTTAGAAATTTGGCTGATGAGTGTGGACTTTCCTGCATTGGGGAAGCCTACCAGCCCGATGTCGGCCAGCACTTTCAATTCCAAGGTGATCCAGCCTTCGGTGCCAAGCTCTCCCGGTTGGGCGAAACGGGGAGTCTGCATGGTGGCACTCTTGAAGTGCACATTGCCCAAGCCACCACGGCCCCCGCGCATTACAATCAACTCCTCGCCATCTTCCAATACCTCACCGACCACTTCCCCTGTGTCAGCCATTTTGACAATTGTGCCCAAGGGCACTTCCATGTATGCGTTGGCACCATTTTTCCCAAAACACTGGTTCTTATGCCCATTTTCTCCATTCTCGGCAAAAACATGCTTGGTGTAACGCAGGTGTAACAGCGTCCAAAGGTTGCGGTTGCCACGAACAATGACGCTGCCACCTTTGCCGCCGTCACCGCCGTCAGGACCCGCCTTGGGGTTCCTCGCCGTGCGCGCCAAATGAGCCGAGCCGCTTCCGCCATTGCCGGAACGACCGAATATCTTTACTAAATCGATAAACTGCTCTTCTGCCATCGTTTTATCATAAGACAAAACAAAAGCACTTACACATGCAGTAAGTGCCTTCGTCTTATACGTCATAACATGACCTTGCGGTCAATGTTACGAAGCCTACATCATACTTTGATCTCTACATCCACACCACTCGGAAGCTCTAACTTCATCAGAGCGTCGATAGTCTTGGTAGTAGTGCCGTAAATATCCAAAATTCTCTTGTATGTAGAAAGTTGGAACTGCTCTCTGGATTTCTTGTTGACGAATGTGGAGCGGTTTACGGTGAAAATCTTGGTGTGCGTTGGCAATGGAATAGGGCCAACCAAAACGACCTTGTCGTCTTTTACACCCTCTACGGTTTTTACGATCTTCTCAGCAGATTTATCTACCAATGTATGATCGAAGGATTTCAATTTAATTCTAATTCTGTGACTCATATTTGTTTATTATTACGTAATATAAAAAAAATCTTTTTCTACAATAAAAACCTGCCTTCGTTTACGATGTATTCCTTGATGTCTGCTGGCACTTCCGCATAGGTGAGGAACTCCATGCTATATGATGCGCGGCCAGAGGAGATGGAACGCAAAGTGGTGACATATCCGAACATTTCTGCCAAAGGCACTCTGGCCTTGATAATCTGGAAGCCCACCTTGGCATCTATGCTCTCCAATATGGAACGGCGGCGGTTCAGATCGCCTGTGACATTGCCGATGTACTCGTCGGGTGTGCTGATCTCCACTTTCATGATGGGTTCTAAAATCCGAGTCTCCGTCTCGCGGATGGCATCTCTGAAGCCGATTTTAGCGCAAACCTCAAACGACATGGCATCGGAATCTACCGGATGGCTCTCACCATCCAAAACGGTAACAGTCATGCGTTCTACAGGGAAACCCCACTTGCCGTTTGACATAGCCAACCGGAATCCCTTTTCCACACCAGGCATATACTCCTTGGGAATGGCACCATTTAAGACTTTGTTGATAAACTGCAGTCCACGCACCTCCTCATCCGCAGGGGCAATTTCAAACTCTATCTTAGCGTAAGATCCCTTGCCACCCGTCTGGCGTTTATAGGTGGAGGTGTAGTGCAATGGCGCAGACAAGGCTTCCTTATAGGTGACGCGCGGCTTGCCGTGGTTGCACTCAATGCTGAACTCTCTCTTCAGACGGTCCAGCAAAATCTCCAAGTGTAGTTCACCCATACCACTGATCAACAACTGGCCGGTCTCCTCGCTATGTGTTACCACAAAGGTCGGATCTTCGTCTGCCAGCTTGCCCAAAGCCAACAATAGCTTTTCTTCGTCATCTTTGGTCTTCGGTTCGATGGCAATCTGTATCACAGGCTCCGGGAAGACAATGTTCTCCAAGAGAATGGGGTGTTTGTCATCAGTCAGGCTGTCGCCAGTATGGATTTCCTTCATGCCCACTAAAGCGGCAATGTTGCCGGCAGTGACGCTTTCTAATGGTTGTTGCTTGTTGGAATGCATCTGCAGGATTTTGGCTGCACGCTCCCGTTTGCCCGTGGAGGCATTGAAAACCGTGTCGCCAGCCTTCAACTCACCGGAATAGACTTTGATAAACGTAAGTTTGCCGACATAGGGGTCGGTGGCAATCTTGAAAGCCAACGCTGCGAAGGGCTCTCCAACGTCCATCTTGCGGGTCTCCTCTGCCTCATTGCGAGGATTGATGCCGGTAATGTCTGGCATGTCCGTGGGGGCGGGGAGATACATGACAATGGCATCTAATAGCTTTTGAACGCCTTTGTTCTTGAAAGATGAACCACAAAATACCGGTTCGATTTCCCGTGCGATGGTAGCCTTGCGCACAGCTTGGATAATTTCGTCCTCGCTGATGCTCTCGGCATCTTCAAAGTATTGCTCCATGAAAGACTCATCCAATTCTGAAAGGGTTTCTAACAGGTTGGTGCGGTACGTTTGAACATCCTCTGTCATGTCGGCAGGAATTTCCACCTCTTCATATGTGGCACCCAATGTGTCTTCTTCCCATTGATAGGCTTTCATGGTGATGAGGTCCACCACACCGGTGAAGTCGTTTTCTGCACCTATGGGTAACTGCAGGGGGAGAGGGTGTGCGTGAAGGCGTTCCTTGATCTGTTTGACGACAGCAAAGAAGTTGGCGCCGGCACGGTCCATTTTGTTGACGTAGCAGATTCTGGCTACGTTATACTTGTTGGCTTGGTGCCACACTGTCTCTGACTGTGCTTCCACACCGCCTACCGCACAGAAGATGGCGACAGCGCCATCCAGGATGCGGAGCGATCGTTCCACTTCCACGGTGAAGTCTACGTGCCCTGGAGTGTCAATGATGTTAATCTTGTACTCCTTCTGTCTGTGGCTCCAAAATACGGTGGTGGCAGCACTTGTGATGGTGATGCCGCGCTCTTGTTCCTGAACCATCCAGTCCATTGTGGCCGTACCCTCGTCCACTTCACCAATTTTGTAGTTCTTGCCCGTATAATAGAGAATACGCTCCGTCGTCGTCGTTTTACCGGCGTCGATGTGAGCCATTATCCCAATGTTGCGTATATGCTCTAACTCCTGTGACATATCGTATTCCCTATTGCGTTACGGTCGTAATAGAAAGCAGCTTGGCAATTAACTACATGCGCATATGAGCGAATGCCTTGTTGGCCTCTGCCATTCTGTGGATTTCCTCTTTCTTCTTGAAAGCGGCACCCTCACTCTTGTAGGCAGCCATAATTTCTTGTGCCAACTTGTCGGCCATCGTCTGCTCATGACGCTTGCGGGCGAATGATATTAAGTTCTTCATACCTACTGATTGCTTTCTGCCCGGCTTGATTTCCTCAGGGACAGGAAGCGTTGTGCCACCAACTCGCTTGCTCTTCACCTCAACACTGGGAGTTACATTCTCCAAGGCTTTTTTCCAAACCTCCAAACCGTTCTCCTTAGTCTTCTCTTCTACGATGTCGATGGCTTTGTAGAAAATCTCGAATGCGAGATTCTTCTTTCCCTTCAACATAATGTTGTTCACGAATTTGGTTACCAATTCGTCGTTAAATTTTGGATCCGGAAGAATGATCCTTTTCTTTGCATGTGAATTTCTCATAACTTTGTATCTTCAATAATGATTATTTACTCTTGAATCACCAATCACGGCGTTCAATTTACTGACTTCGGTGCCTATTATTTGGCAGCTTTGGGTCTCTTGGCACCATATTTGGAACGACCCTGGTGACGACCATCCACACCGGCGGAGTCCAATGCCCCACGAACAATGTGATATCTTACACCTGGAAGGTCTTTAACACGACCTCCACGTACCAACACGATAGAGTGCTCCTGCAAGTTGTGGCCTTCGCCCGGAATGTAGGCGTTCACCTCTTTTCCGTTGGTCATTCTTACTCTCGCAACCTTACGCATGGCTGAGTTAGGTTTCTTAGGGGTTGTTGTGTAA
The DNA here is from genome assembly GCA_937901455.1 of uncultured Bacteroidales bacterium. Taxonomy (GTDB): domain Bacteria; phylum Bacteroidota; class Bacteroidia; order Bacteroidales; family WCHB1-69; genus F23-D06. Next base: position 12,587 of record CALDIA010000173.1, read on the forward strand.
ACCCTCAAACATACACCGCGACGCTGCGGACAGGCATCCAATGCCTTGGACTTACTTTGTGAAGTAAGCTTCTTTCTTCCTTTTCTTACTAATTGTTGAATAGTAGGCATACAATTTTAACTTTGTTAAACTTTTAATTTAGATTGAATTAAACCCAATTTTTTGGGCCTGCAAAAATACATTTTTTTTTGTTTTACATTTATGCCGGCCTCTTTTTTTTTCAACAAGAGGAAAAACGGCTCTATTAGTTCATTTCCACAGTCTTACAACTTCGACATTCTCCATAAAAAAAGGTGACCGAAAGGTCACCTCTGTCGCATTATCTGCGCGATTTGCTCTGCGCAGGGGACGATTGAAGGTCCTTTGCGGCTGGCTTTGGAGTCGCAGCTTTACTCTTCATGGAAACCATGTGCCGTTTGTATTGCTCATCAACGGAGTAAAAGTCAAACAGATGCCGCGGAGTGAGTATCCCTTTTATCTTTTTATAAAAATTACTCTCTAAAGTGTTCAGCTTCTTCTTGAGTTCCATCTTCTGGTCCATCATATAGGTGAGCTGGTCAGAGGAGACACTCTCAATGCTCTCTTTGTTGCGCGGATCATATTTGATCTTCTTGCTGTCCAGGTTTTTCTTGAATGTCTCGTGGTAACTCATCTCTGTCCGCAGAAAGTTCTCGTATTCTGTCCAGAATGTTTTGGCTTCTGTGGCGTTAAGTTTTAGGTGCTCTTGCATGTAAGTGATACGTGCTTGGATATTCTTTTCTGAATCTTCGCTGACGCTCTGTGCACTTACCGTCCACAAGGCACAAACTATGATTGTGAGGCTTAAAATGATTTTTTTCATATTGTTCTTGTTTTAAAAGTTATAATAATCTATCTCTGTAATCTCAGCTGTGTAGTATTCTATGAGCTGCTCGTCTATGGAGTTGTCAGGGAGAGGGGTCTCTACCAACACGCCATTCTCCTTTGCCTTGTCTTGGCGGGTGGTGAAGAACAAGGTCGTGCTAAGTACGGCCAAGCAGACCGCTGCAATGGAAGTCATCCAGATGTTTCTCCTTTTGCGCTTCTCCTTGTGAATCATGTCCATGATGTTGTCAGTCAAATGTTCAAAGTAACCATCTGGAATGTCATACCGCTCTTCCTTGCTGAGTTGTTCTATGTCAATCATAATTTCCGAAAAAAAACAATTATATGACTATGCTATTTTTAAAAGGTTAAATGCTCTGAAATATTTTTTTTGATTTTTTCTACAGCGAAGTGATAGGAAGCTTTCAGGGCACTTTCGGAGGTGCCAAAGATTTCCGACATTTCGGAGTATGGCATTTCCTCGTAGTACCGCATGGTGAATACGGCCCGCTGCTTGGGAGGAAGTTGGATGATAGACTCCTGAAGCAGGCTCTCAATTTCTGATGGCGAGATGAAATTGGTCTCAGCCTGTGTCACCACCATGAAGTCCGTGTAGTTGTCATCGGTGAGGTTCAGCAGTTTCTTCTTTTTCTCAATGAAAGTCAGAGACTCGTTGGTACAGATGCGCGCAATCCACGTCTTGAGAGCCGATTCGCCTCTGAAGTTGTCCAGATTGCGCCAGATTTTAAGACATACGTTCTGTGTGACATCGTTGGCGTCTTCATGGCCGATGACAATGCGCCGTGCGTTGTAATAGATAAAGCGCTGGTACTTGTTCAATAGTAGTTTAAAAGCCTGCTCCTTGGTTTTGCTATTTGAGAACAGTTGCAGGATATATTCATCGGAGATTTCAGCCATGGTCTTTTATTTGCGAACAATAACTCTTTTACATGCTTCGGTGATGTGTTCCTCGTCGAGATGGTAGTGTGTCATTAGTTCATCGGGAGTGCCGCTCTCACCGAAACGGTCGTTAACGGCCACCATCTCCACGGGCGTTGGCAGTTTGCGACTGAGCAACTGACAGATAGAGTCGCCAAGGCCACCGTTCATCAGATGCTCTTCGGCTACTACGCAGCAGCGGGTCTTCCGTACACTCTCCAAAACAGCCTCCTCATCCATAGGCTTGATGGTGGCAATATCAATAACTTCGGCTGAAAAGCCCTGCTCTTGCAGAATATAGGCAGATTGCAGGGTACACCATGTTGCCCGGCAGCGGGGTGATCGTATACGTTCCGGGGATGCCTTCCTCCTGA
>CALDIA010000174.1 GCA_937901455.1 uncultured Bacteroidales bacterium
ACGTAGCTGGCCTTGGTGATCCAGTCGGCGAGGCTGTCGAGTTTTTCGCTCAATGGGGTGGGGTCGCCCTCATCTACTTGGGCGGCCTCAAACACTTTGCCGCTTTCGGTGGCATCGCCCACTTTCAGCACCTTGGCCACGCAGTAGCCTTCAATGATGACGGTGCCTTTGAGGATGTGGTTGGACGGATAGGTGGCGTTGGGGTCGAACCGGAGGGAGTCGGTGGTCTTGTTGGCCTGCAGCTCGCCCGTCAGCGAGGACTCGTTGACCACCAAGTTCAGCGACTCTTTCAGCTCGCAGTCGGCGGGAACTTCCTCGCCCGTTTCCAAAATCACGATGTCGCCCACCACCACGTCCTTGCGGGGAATTTGGCAGACATTGTTGTTGCGGATGACCTTCACCAAGGTATCGTCGTTCACCTCGTTCAGGCTCTGGAACGTCTTCTCGTTCTTGCTTTCCAGAACGAAGGCCACGCCGGTGGCGAGAATCAGGGCCACGATGATGCCGATGGGTTCGAAGAAGGTGGTCCATTCCGCCCGCACCCATTCAAACTCATAGATGGAGATGGCCATGGAGAGCACGAAGGCGGTGATGAGGATTTTGAAGAGCGGGTCATCAAAACCGCCGAAGAAGCCCACAATGGCAATCATTAGCGTGGAGGCCAACACCACGGCTGGCATCACCCAGATACGGCTGCCCATGCTCCCTTGCAGGCAGAAGGCGGCAACGACCGTGCCGACCAAAATGGCCAGCAGGCTTAACACAATCCAGTGGGTGCAAGCCTCTTTTATCTTGTCCCACACAGTTTCCTTTTCAGGCGGCGTAAGGATGTTCACGCCGTTCTTTTTGCGGCTTTCCAATACTTGGGCATCGGTGAGGCCGGAGTAATGTTTTTGATTTTGCATAATATTATTTGTTTTGAATTATTCCTTTTCTGTAATGATTTCGATAAAACTTTCTGGTAATGCCACATTATCCATTTCCAAGGCATCAACAAAAAGGGGAGCGATTTCCTCGTCCTTGAATCCTGCTATTCCACATCCGATACGGGTAACAAGAAAGGTCAGTTCCTTATGGGCTTGCGCAAATCGGATGAATTCATCCACATAAGGCTTAATGGTCTCCACGCCGCCTTGCATGGTAGGGATAGCGTAACTTTGGCCTTGAAGACCTACGCCTTGTCCGCTGATTGCCCCAAATTTCCTGCGTGCAATTCGTGCGGCACCTCCGGCATGATGTCCTGCGAGGTTGCTGCCGAAAACAAAAATTTCGTTTTCGGACAATTCGGTAATGTACTCTGGTGTGATTCTGTTTCTTAACATGTTGTTTTATTTTATGTATCAGTTCCTTAGTTTCGATTGATAGTTCACTCCTTTCTTCAAGTATGTCATCAGCAGCACAACGCCGACAAAAGAAATGGCCACCCCGACAATGCCACCACCGAATGTGTCATATAGTCCGTGCAATACAGCTGGGACGGCAATGGCCAAGAAGTACAGGGACTTTCTGTATTTGGGATACAGCATGGCGAAAGCCGAAAAATATCCAGCTATGCCACACCAAACAGCATGAAGGAAAGGCAGACTGGTGAGACGGGCTATGTTGAGGAAGAAAGAAGAGGTGTAGTCAAGTTCAGAATTGACCCCCATCTGGTATTCCACACCTTCAAACACGCCAAAAGCTATGCCCGACATTAGCCCGTAGAACACTAGTGTCTGTGGAATTAGAGGCTCCTTTGACTTTGCCAAAACAATCCATAGCGGTACTGCTTTTACCACCTCTTCGGTAACGCCTACGGCAAACAAGTAAAACACTATTCGCATCAAAAAGCCAGCATCCTCTCCAATGAAATAAAACGGATTGATGAAATTTATTCCAAAGCCAAACACAACAAACACCACCGCTTGAGAAAGAAAGAATATCAACAGGGCTGTTTTGAGTTTTACTTGATTAGTTTTGAAAAAGTAGTAGAAAAACAATCCCCAAATAACTGAAAAATAAAGCGAAATGGAATAAAAAACCACAACGGGTGCGACCTCAGCTAACCAGCCCACCAGATTAAGCAACAACAAAGGAACCAGTCCGACAAGAGCGAGGAGCAGAAGTCGCCTGTCTGATAGCCATGTGTTGCGTTGCAACACGTCTTTTGGGAATAACAGCTCTTTCCCTATGTCTTTGATTTGTGAGAACAGCCTGCCATTATGTGGAATCCTAACTTTGACATTGTTTTGTTTCAGATAATACTTGACGGTTTGCTTGTTTGATGGACTATTAACCTCACAAGCCTGATCATGGAGTAATAGTTGCCCTCCTTCGGCATATTGCCGAAGGGCATCCAATGAATAGGGACCATACTGCTGATTATTGCGGATGACGTAATACATTCTAAATCACTTTCTTAATAGGTGAAAATTATAACCTCCATTAGCATCAACCATTGTTACTATATCAATGTCCATTTCGTTCATTATTAGCCACTGATACACTGCTTGAATACTTCTCTGTTCACACTCGTATTCATCAATATCATAAGTCCTTATTCCATGAAAACCAATGCGTTTACAATTGTTTGCTAACATTGTGCAAAGGCTTAGGTTTACATAAAAATCAATCTCATTTGCTGTTATTTCAGGCAACACTCTCCAATTATAAACCCATAAATACACTTTTGTAGAATGAATGTAAAGTTCACGATTCCTTTTAAAATATTCATAATCGCTATATAGGCTCAATCCTACGGTTGGAGGAATAAATAAAACAATACCATCGAAGCCATATCTGTTATCAAATATGTCTCCTTGACTAAACAAGAGTTTTGGGTATCCTGATGATATGGTATGCCGTTCTAACATTTTTAATTATGATTTATTGATTAATCAATCTACAGGTGATATGTGCCAACAATCTGTCATCTTTACAAGCTTTATTGACTTTCTGTACGACTCTTCTTTCGAGACAACCATTGTATTATCAACATAGTTAATCCCTAATCTTTGGTCTGTAATAGAGAGTTTTGCATTTCGATCGCATTTTATCTTATCCGCCGTAATTTCCTGAAAACTAATTAAAATCATTGTAACTTCTTGAGGCACGTTTGACATGTCAATAAACAATGCATTCCAGGTATGATCAAATTCATCTGGGAAATTCATCCAACCGTCAGAGTCTCCTTCATAATACCAGCAATAATTTGCCCTTTTTACACTTTCATGGTTTTTACATTGGTCAGAAATGACAGAATACACTTTTTCTTCAGTGGAAAAAATCACATTAGTATTCATATCTGTGTTGTCGGTCGCATGTCTACAAACTCTGGCAAAGAGTCGATTTTTTGATATGCTCCTCAAATCTACCCTTATTAGGAGTAAAGATTCTGGTAGTATAATGTCACATCCAGCCAACCCTTTCTTTATCAAGTACAGAGCGTATGCTAACACGCTATCAGGAACCGTTTCTAAAGACATATACCCATAATCTGGAGGCCCAGAATGGTAGTTATGGTACCCTATAAATAAAATACCATCTTCAATAACGAACTCACTTAATAGTACCCAAGTATTTGAATTATTATATGAATATGGTCCTTCCCAACATAATGGTATTGTTTCAAAAGGATTACCTTTCTTATTAGTCCTAAGCCATTCAAGGATTATGTCATAGCATCCCTCGTTGTCAAGGATTTGATTGCATTTTTTCTCGTCTTTTAAGTATAATGTTTTTATCCCCTCAATAATTCTATTTCGGCATGGCAAATCGCCCCATTTTTTATTAATCAGTATTGACATGATCACGGACGTTATTAGTTCTTTTAAAAAAAGTTATCAAAGATGCACAAATATGAACCACCAGTTCGGCCTCTTCAAATGTCGGAAGTTTTCCTTCTTTTAAGTGCCGTCCTTTCTCAGAAGCAAATCCCCATAGTTTTTCCATAGCCTCATCTAATGGTTTGGAGAATTCATATCTGTGTTTTTTTATCAAATCACCCAAGGTTGGTCTTTCATCAGTTAAGATATTTCTGCATAAGCACTCCACTGCCGCCATAGAATGTTGGATTGCACCTGTAATATCCGACTCAGGCCTTTTTGAAATATCTCGTAATGATTCTCGGATTTCACTATATGCATCAGGATTAGATGTTTCGATACACAAGACTGCCGATTGAATGGATTGTTCAAATGCATCATCCCCACGTGATAGCACATGACCACCTTCGAGCTTCCACCCGTAACCATTACTAATGAAAAAGTCAGTGATAGATGACTGATAATCTTCCTTTAGTTTTGTTGGAAGTTCATTATACGTTTGTTCAATGATATCATATATATAATTCCATTTACATTTTTCAAGAAGTGTCCGTATCTCCGACGCCATAAAATTGTTTTCAGAGTATTGATTTGAGTCTAATGATTGAAAAGACATTTGGCAGACTATACTTCTGAACTTACTCATCGAGAAGCCAAGTCTCATTACTAAAGAAAACACCCATTCCCTTAGTTCCATAGGAGCCTCAAAACGAATCGTAATATCTGCTGGTTCAATATTAATACTATTTCTTTTTGAAAACGTATCCATGTTTAATTATTAACAAGTTGTACAATTATTAATCTGCCACCGTCTTCTGTGGATAGGAGAATCTTCTTGCTTTCAGTAAGTTCTACATATTGACCTATTTCAATCTTTTTGTCAATGTCTTTATCGTATAGGCTATTCAAACGACGGTTGATGAGAATCCACTTGCCATTGAAGAAGTGGAAGTCGCCCACGGGCTTCTTGTCTTCAGGTTTAGTCTTTTCATTCGGCTCAATGAAGCGGTTGACATGCCACATATACAAAGTTTGCTTGTCGTAAACCATCAGACGATAGTTCTCGGGCTTGAAAACTCCTTTTTTAGGTGAGTAATAAAGATTGAGAACAGGTAATTGTCCATGATACTCAGTCCCACAAAATGGGCAACGTGGTTTGGTGGAATTGTCAAACACAAACCAATGAGCCTTACAATTGGGATTCTGACATGGTTGCATCAAATCCGTTGTCTTCACCAAAGCTGTTTCCCAGTCATTGGCGGTGGGACGCGCTGACGGATTGTGCAACCCATCAATGAATGCTCTATCAAACAGTTCTTTCAGGTATGGGCCGCAGATAGTATAAGGCAACTTCGTGACATCTCCCTGTGGCAACTCGCTTGGACGCAGTTGATTCACTTTCGGGCGGTTGCTTTTGTCGGTGGGATGTTCTATGAAAAGCGCCTTGCTTCCCATAGTCAGTTCCTCATCTTTGGCTGGGTCGAGGTCGTTTACCTTTCCTCCACGCAGTGGGTGACGATAGAGAAGGTACATATAAATCAAAACAGCCAATGCGTGACGGTCGGTTTGAATACTGGGCAACTTGCGACGAGAATCAGCAAGTGGCAGATTCTTCGTCTGCAACACTTCTGGGGCAATGAAATCAGGAGTTCCTACCACATCTGGCGGGTATTTGCCTGGCACAACTAACCCATCACAATCAATGACCGCTGCTTTGCCTGATACAGGGTCAACGAGCACATTTTTATACGACAGGTCGGAATGCGCCAAACCCGCAGCATGGAGTCGTTTCACAGCACGGGCTATCTGAATGCACATGTGATAGTGAGTCAACCAATTCCCTTTTTGGTCGTCAGGCAAGAACTTGTTTCTCAGATGCGCGGATGCGAACCATTTGCCTTCTTTTTCCTTCCCTTTGAATGGACCAGAACTGAAAAAGAAGTGTTTTTGATAAGTAGGGCACACAATCCCTAATTTCCCGTTCCATTCCACTAATTTCTCTGGCCAGCAGAAGAGACTCTTCCAATAGTCGCCACCCACCTGATTAAAAATTCGTTCACGATAAACTCCCGTGATGTTTTGCAGACGGTCTTTAGAGTTGGCATCTTGTGGCTTTTTGAAAAAACCTACCACATAGCTTTTGTCTGGACTAAAATAAACATCTTTCATGGCTCCAGAGCCAATGACCTCATCAACAAACTCAACTGTTGACCCGTCCAACGCTTTAAGTCTAACTGTGTTTGCCATAATCAGTAAAGTATTGCTATTGTTCTATCGTCGTGGTTGCCTTGCGACCAAAACTCCAACCATTTCAGAAGCTGGTATTGCGATTCCGTGTTGTCATCGGTCAGTTCCACCTCGCCGGTGATGTTTTCCCAAAGGGCATCCCATTTCTCGATTTTGTTGAGGTTGGCATCTGTCTCGAACATCGGGTCCGAAACACCGTCTGTCATCAACATCAAAGCGGTAAAATCTTGTTCTATCGAGAAACGCAGTCTGCTGTATATTGATGCCGCATCTTTGAAAATCTCTGGCATGGTCAGAAACCTTGTCTGACCCGAAAACTCACCTTCGTCGGGAACGCCCAACAGCTTGAAATACTTTCTCTCCTTGTCGTAGATGCACATGGCACCATCACCCACCCAAAATGAAGCGATAAACCATCCGAAAGAGAACTTTTTGCATACTGCAAGCAACAATGTAGTGGCAAAACACTTCGCAGGAACCCCTTTGGCATCAGCCTCAGTCTCTATGGCCTTGTAAGACTTGAACGCTGCGTTTCCTACAAGTTTATAGATTTCGTCTGTCATCATTTTTTGATATTCTACCCCCGACTCGTTTTTGTAAGTTGTTATATATTCTTCGAAGTCATGCAGGCTTTTATCATCCGAAAAAAATGATTTGCAGTGCTCAACCGAGGTGTCACAAGCAATACACGACCCTTTTCTGGAATACTTGGCACTACCAGCACCGTCTGCAACGGCCATTATATACCAGCCGCTGTCTTCGAGATATTCCACCCTGAAATGATCGTCACGAGGGCGACCCTCATGGGCATGTGACCTTCCTCGTTGGCTTGCGGCCACCATGTCCTTTTGCGGTACTCCCTTTATCGTTTCGACCTTCACATAAACCGAATCCATATCAGGTTGATAATACTCCGTGTCTTTGGGCGTTGGAATGTTCTTCCATAGTGACTTAGGGTCGGGATTAATGGTAATGGGAAAAGGCCGATACAGAATGGGCTTGCCATCGACCCAGCCCTTGTACTTATAGGCTAACTCAAGATTGAAACTGCCGGCTACTTCAGGGACGCCGACAATTGTGCAGGCGGAATCTTCCCCAATTTCATAACTGAGGCCTGCTTCACCAACCCCTTCAATCCAATAATCTTCGACCAAATCGCGTGGAATCGCAAATGTCGCTTGATATGCCTTGCCTACGGTTCCGTTGGGAATTGAAATAGACAATGATTCAATCTTGTTTTTGATGATGATTCTTTCGTCCATACAATCATTTTCGTATTCGTTCCACAATTTGTTTATCGTGCGTGAAATGAAATCTTCAAATTCCGCATCTGTGCAATTGATTTGCAGCACTTTCATTTTGTCTTTCAAGTCCATAATCACCCTCTCGCTCTGTTTAAATCCACACCCCCTAAACCGACCGATGACAATTCTCCCTCCATGCCACACCAAGGGCATTTGCTGTGAGCGTCTTCGCCAACACAAAAGACATTGCCACATTCACATATCACCAAACCGAATTGGTTGCCACAACATGGGCAGGTCGGTTGCCCAATCATTTCAGTCGTGTTTATGCGTTGTTGTTTACCATCGTTTACAGACAGTTCTTTGTAGGCTTCCTCGTCAATCGGATATGCTCCTACCAATTTGTAGAACCTGACAAATTGTTGGGGCACAACAACAGAGTTTTCCAACCGCTTCGCATATTTGATGAGATACGGTTTTTTTGTGGTTTGGCACTTACCCTGTAGCACGGCAAAGTTCTCATCGACAAAGCAAGACTTGCTTGTGTCAACTTTTTCAAGATTGATGCCGTCAAAAGGAGCGAGCTTAGCATCATCATCAGCCAAATCGTTTACGGAAACGCTTGAAGTTTTTATTGAATCCGTTACCCATTTGAAGAACCCTTTGAACGATTTGGCATCTGTTTCTGTCAAGCGCAATACATTGTCCGATATGCGTCCTAAAAGTTGCGTGTTAACATTGTCACCAATCGAAACGATTATCAGGTTACAATGACGACGATATTTGTTGTTCCATCGGACGAATGCATTTTCAATATTGTCCGTCGGATTGCCGTCTGTAAAAACAAAGACGATAGGTTTCCAATCTCCCTTCATCTCAGTTGTGGTTTTCTGTAGGGAGCCATCCATTTCATCCATGAGAAAATCCAAAGCCGCCCCTAATGACGTTCCTCCTCCTATCGGGAATTTAGGCGGATAGAATTTGTATAATTCCTGCAATGGAGACAATAGTTTTGCCTTGCCTGCAAAGGCAATCACAGAAACATACGCCGTTTCCAAGGCGTACGGATCTGTTCTCAGTTCGTTGATGATGGTAGCCATGCCATCTTGCACCTGTTCAATAGGAGTGCCCACCATTGATTCGGACACATCCACAAGAAAATATATTGGTAATCTACGCATAATGAATTTTATTTTACACTATCACATTTACTTCTTCCGGTGGCGGTGGCAATTCCAGCTCATCGGTGGCGCCGATGCTCTTGTTGCCAATCTCTATGGAGGCCGAGACCCATTGGAAAAACTTTTTGAACGAAGCACTGTCGAGCGTATCAAGAGCAAAGACCTGGTCTGTCAATTGCTTCAATGGTTCGGTTTTGGCGTGCATACCTGCGGCACACGCAACAATGCTGGCGAAATGACGCTTCTTGACCTCTGGAACCACATTGTTGTACGCTTGAATATCTGACGGCTTGCCATCAGTCAACAAAAATAGCAAGGGCATCCAGTCGCCTTTACGTTCAGGGGTGCTGAGTCTGACCTCTGCATCTACCTGCTTGCACAACAACTCCAGTGCAGCACCAGTAAATGTCGGCCCCGACTCTGGTACTTTAATGTCTAGCAGTTGGAAATCTTCCAAAGGAGTGAGAGGCGCAAGCACCTTAATTTCCCTGTCAAAAGTTATTATGCTAATGTTGACTGACTCAAGGGCATAGGGTTCTTGGCGTAAACTTGAAAGCATAGCTTCAATTCCAACTTTCACAGACTCGATAGGTTCACCTCGCATCGAACCCGATGTGTCAATCAACAAATACACTGGTAATCTTCTTCCCATAATCAAAGGTTGATGGGGGTAACCAAAACGTTAGGATACCCCCTTCAGTTTATAATTACACAACAATGTTAACCTCTGGCGGTGGCGGCGGAAGTTCACTCATTTTTGTGACTTCTGCTCCCGCGTCTTCCACTTTTTGGCTACCCGTACTAACCGAAGCGGAAACCCACTTGAAGAACGACTTGATGGTCGCGCTGTCGGCAGTGTCAAGTTGGACTACACATTCCGTAATCTTTTTCAACGTGTCTGTATTGGCGCCCTGACCGGCGGCACATGCCACCACCATACCGAATTTGCGTTTCTTGAACTCGGCAAGCCCTTTGTTCAAATCGTCTGTCGGTTCTCCATCGGTCATAATGAACACGAGTGGCTTCCAATCTCCTTTTACTTCGGCAGTTGTTTTTACAACCTCTGTATCTACCTTGTTAGCCAACAAAGACAAAGCCTCTCCAAGAGCGGTGCATCCACCAGCATCAATGTTTGGTTGCTGGAATGCCGACAGCTCGGTAAGCGGTGTGACTTGTTGAGCCGACGAGTTGAAAGTGATGATGCTCAAGTATGCCGTTTCGAGGGCATACGGGTCGCTGCGCAGGGTGGACACAAGCACCTGCACACCATTCTTGACTGCTTCGATAGGCTCGCCAAACATGGAGCCGGAAGTGTCCAAAAGCAGATAAACGGGTAATCTTCTCATGATTATTTTGTGTATGAATTTAGTATCTTTTGGATTGTCAAACACAGATTGGAGTTAGGCAACCTTCCGTCAGAATGGTCATAAGCATCGCCGATGGCAGCAAATTTCCAATCTCCGTTGTGACGGTAAAGTTTGCCAAGAATCAAGGCGTTCTTTCCAGCAAATTGCTGTTCTTTTGCCACATCATATTTCGCGAACTCGTTAGTAACACGGGTCACATTCATTTGAGTTCCTTCGTATTCACACATCCTAATGGCAGCGTATGGTATCTTCAAAAAATCCACACCTTTAGGGCTAAAAATGTCAAGAAAGAAGAAGATTTGATTGATGTCAGGATTCACTTTTGACAAATCAACTGTGACAATTTCATTGTCCAATCCATCGTCTCCTCCCTTGTCACCCTCTGTATCGTCTGGTGTGTGATACATTGAACGGTCTTGCGACCAGTCGCTTCCTTTAGGCAGTCTGTTGATGATTTTTGAAAAGATGTTCGGGTAGATGTTGCCGTTATACAAGGGAGAATACAAGGTATCAATCAGATACCCTTTTTCGTCCACCATTGCACAACTTAGGTCGAGGTCGAGGTCAACCTCTTCGTCAACCAGTTTTGTTTGTCTTCCGATGCCTAAAAAGCCCTCTCTGACAACAATTTCTTGTTTGCGACCGGTTTTTAGTGCGCCCCAATTGCAGCCCACCATGAATTTGGTAAGTTTCGAACCATTTGTTTTTTCAAGGTTGATTCGCTGACCTTTTTCCAATCGAATAGCCATATCATTACATGTTTTTGATTATCCAACATACTTGTCGACGAAATACTGCAATCCACCCTTGTAGCCTATGCCCATAGCTTCAAACTTCCATTCCCCGTTGCGGCGATAGAGACGGCCAAACTCGACTGCGGTCTCGATAGAGAAATCCTCGTCAAGTTCATACTTGGCAATTTCTTCGTTGGTAATGGCATTGTAGATACGGATATAGGAATTGCGCACCTGACCGAAATTCTGCTTGCGTTTGTCCCATTCGTGAATGGTTACGGTAAAGATGATTTCGTTGATTCTTGATGAAACCTTTGTGAGGTCGACCATGATGGTTTCATCATCGCCACCATCGCTGTTGCCTCCTGTGAGGTCGTCATCGCCAGCCTCGACAGCACCATCAGGAGATACTTTGTTGTTGTAGAATACAAAAAACTCGTCTTGCGGCAGTTTCTTGTTCTCGCCTAGCATGAACGCTGAAGCATCAAGGTCAAAGTCAAACTGACTTGTTCCTTCATTCGGGTCCCAACCCAATCCAACGCCGACTCTTTGCAAGCCTATTTCAATGCGTTGGCCTTTCTGTAAGTTAATAGCCATATCCTTGAGTTTTAATGTTAGAGTATTCCTTTGAATTACCACATAAAAAAAGCGTGAAGCTCGACTGCTTCCCGCTGTTCAAGGTATTTGCCTAACCTACACTTACCAAGAAATAG
>CALDIA010000175.1 GCA_937901455.1 uncultured Bacteroidales bacterium
GCTCATTATCCACCGACGACTTCGGAAGCTTGGCCAGCACATACTTGCCTGGATGAGGAGCGAAAGGTGCTCTTCCGCCAGATAGCCGGTTTCGTGGCTCGCCGTATTGTCAGTTACCCCGAAGTGGACGACCACGTGCTTCAAGGCGAAGAAGTAGGCATGATTAAGTTCGGCTCCCGCGTGGATGTCTTCCTCCCCTTGTCGGCACAGGTGTTCGTCAACGTGGGCGACAAAGTGGTGTCCAAAAAAACAGTTTTGGCCTATTTCTAACCATTCCTATGAAACTTAGCATTGTCATTGTCAATTATAATGTGTGCTATTTTTTGGAGCAGGCTCTCTACTCCGTCTTCAAGGCATTGAGGAACGTGGAGGGCGAGGTGTTTGTGGTGGACAACAATTCGGTGGACAACTCATTGGAGATGCTTGCCGACAAGTTTCCGCAGGTCAAGATAATTGCCAACAAGGAAAATGTGGGATTTTCGCGTGCCAACAACCAAGCTATCCGCCAGTCGACCGGCGAGTACGTGCTGCTGTTGAATCCTGACACGGTGGTGGAGGAGGACACTTTTGAAAAGTGCCTTGCCTTTATGGACCAAACGCCTGATGCCGGAGGCTTGGGGGTCAAGATGGTGAACGGGAAGGGCGAATTTCTACCCGAATCAAAACGCGGTATTCCATATCCGGCGGTGGCTTTCTATAAACTCTTCGGATTGTCAAAAATATTCCCCAATTCGAAACGCTTCGGGGCCTATCACCTCACCTATTTGGATCCCAATGAGATTCATTCCGTGGAGGTGCTGTCAGGCGCCTTTATGCTCCTTCGCCGCAGCGTGCTTGACCAAGTGGGGCTGCTTGACGAGGATTATTTTATGTACGGTGAGGATATAGACTTGTCGTACCGCATCCTTAAAGGGGGCTATAAGAACTACTATTTCCCTGAAACCCGCATTATACATTATAAAGGTGAGAGTACTAAAACCGGTAGCCTGAACTATGTGCATGTCTTTTACAAGGCGATGCAGATTTTCGCTCGCAAGCACTTCTCGGCCAAGAATGCCAAGCTTTACAATTTTTTCATAAACTTAGCCATCTGGTTCAGGGCCTCTTTGGCGGTCTTGAAGCGTGTTCTTACCTGGATTTGGCTTCCCTTGCTCGACTTTGTCGTGGTGTTTGCCGGTATCACCCTGCTGGCACGCTATTGGGACCACAACATTCTCTCTGCGCGGGGCAGTGGTTTTACTATACAATATTATTATATAGTGATACCTTGCTATATTTTGGTGTGGCTGTTGTCGGTGCTGGTTTGCAAAGGCTATCGTCGCCCCACACAGTTGAGCGACGTGAACAAGGGCATTCTTATAGGTACAGTGTGCATCTTGCTGGTGTACGCCCTTTTGCCGGAGTCTTTGCGCTATTCTCGCGCTATTATTGTCCTTGGAGCCATGTGGACAGCCATTGCCATGAATTTTGTACGCTACCTATTGCACAAGATGCCGTTCAAGAACGATGTGATGGGAAGACAGGAGCCGCGGCGTGTGGCGGTTGTTGGCAACGGACAGGAGGCCACACGCGTGCTGGAGATGGTTCGCACGATGGAAGACGAGTGCTCCTTTGCCGGCATTGTTGCCACTGAAACCCAGCTGGATGATAGTCGCCAGGTGATAGGACAGCTTGCAAACCTGCCGGAACTTGTTTCACTATACCACCTTAATGAAGTCATCTTCTGCGCTCAGGATGTCCCCTCGGAGCAGATCATCGACTGGATGAGCCGCTTGCAGGACCTACGGATGGAGTTCAAGATTGCCCCCGAGAACAGCCGTTTTGTGATCGGCAGCAATTCCATCTTTGCCTCCGACAATTCCTATGCCATTCCGCTGCACTCCTTGGCACAGAAAGGGACTCTTCGCAAAAAAAGAATCTTCGATTTGTTGAGTGCCTTGCTGTTACTGCTCTTTTTGGGAGTTGATATATGGTTTGTGGATGACAAAGCCCAGTTTGTGCGCAACATCTTTTCGGTTATTCGTAATGCCCGTTGTTGGGTGGGTTGCCACTATACCGCGGCCCGTCCGTCGCTGCTACCCCCGAGTGTGCTCTATCCCACGGATGCCTTCCGCCAACAATCGTTCTCGCAGGAGATGTCTGAACTCGCCGATGACCTTTACTTTCAAGACTATCATGTTAAGGTGGATATGATGACCATGTGGAAAGCTTTTGCCCACCTCGGGAGAGCCTGACAGCATGCATCGGGAAGTGCTGTCAAGGATGTTTAAGATAAGAAGTGAAATTTTTTTTCAGAATATGGTTTGTCTATTGAAAAAAGTGTATCTTTGCACGCTTTTTGAAGTGGAATGCTATAAAGCGGCTTTAGATGGGCGAGAGTCTTCTTAACTGCTTGATTTTCACGGACTGTATTGAAATTTGGGGATGGCTGTGGCGATGGTTTTCTTATGGTTATGAAATGCATAATAGCACACTTTTCTCTTCAAAAAGTATGCTATTTTTCTTTTTAAGGGAATAAACAATAATTAAAAACATAAAATTTAAAGGATGAAAAAGATTAAAATTACACAGGTGAGAAGTGCGGTAGGAAGACCTATTCGCCAAAAAAGATCCTTAATTGCGTTAGGGTTGCATAAGATGCACCAGACCGTGGAACATGAGGCAACCCCTCAAATTGAAGGTATTGTGAATGCTGTCAAGCATTTGGTTACCGTAGAAGAGTTATAACAGAATTATAAAACCGATTTGAACAATAAGACAATGAATTTACACAATTTAACACCAGCAAAGAATTCAACAAAGAGAGAAAGAAGAATAGGTAGAGGTCAAGGATCCGGAAAGGGTGGTACTTCCACGAGAGGTAACAAGGGAGCCCAGTCCCGTTCTGGTTACAGCCGCAAGATCGGTTTCGAGGGTGGTCAGATGCCTATCTACCGTATCCTTCCCAAGAGAGGTTTCAAAAATATCAACCGTGTTGAATATAATGCCATTAATGTGGGTACCTTGCAGACACTGGCCGAGAAGAACATCCTCGACATTAACAAGGAGGTTCTTATCGCCAATGGTTTGGCTAAGAAGAAAGATCTCATAGCCATTTTGGCCAAAGGAGAGCTTACTGCCAAGGTTAACGTGGTGGCTGACAAGTATTCTTCAAAGGCAAAAGCCGCCATTGAACAGGCCGGTGGTACTGCAAAGTTGGTTAACGAGCCCGATGCAGAATAATTTTTAACAATACCTGTTTTCGATTATGAAAAGATTTATTGAAACAATACAAAATATATTCAGGATTGAGGACCTCAGAAAGAGAATTCTCTATACGCTCTTCATTATCCTGATTTATCGTTTTGGTGCACATGTGGTGTTGCCGGGCATCAACCCTGGCGGTCTTGCCGCTTTCACCAAATCCACCCAAGAGGGTATTCTCGGTATGTTAGACCTTTTCTCCGGTGGTGCTTTCTCTAACGCCTCCATTTTCGCATTAGGTATCATGCCGTATATCTCCGCCTCCATCGTGGTGCAGTTGCTCACCTTGGTAGTACCCTATTTCCAACGTCTTCAGAAGGAAGGCGAAAGCGGCCGTAAGAAGATCAACCAGATAACCCGTTACCTTACTGTTATCGTGTTGGCTATTCAGTCGCCCGCCTATATCGCCAACCTGGTGAACCAGTTCCCTCAGGCTATCGCTCCTTTCATGTTGCAACACCATATCCTTGGCTTTACCGCATTCAGTGTGTGTGCCTTTATCCTCTTGATTGCATCCACCCTCTTCATCATGTGGCTGGGTGAGCGTATCACCGACAACGGTATTGGCAATGGTATCTCGATGATCATCATGATCGGTATCATTGCCCGTTTCCCGTACGCTATCAAGGCTGAGTTTGTGGCTCGTATCACCGAGATGAACGGCGGACCTATCGTCTTCATCGTGGAGCTCGTGCTCATGATGGTGATTATCGCCCTCTGTATTCTCCTGGTTCAAGGAACTCGTCGTATCCCTGTGCAATATGCCAAGCGCATTGTGGGTAACAAGCAATACGGTGGTGTCCGCAACTATCTTCCCCTCAAGGTGAATGCTGCCGGCGTGATGCCTATCATCTTCGCCCAGGCAATCATGTTCCTGCCGTTGATGTTCGTGAGAAACGTCCAGACTACCTCCGGTTTTTGGAGCAGTTTTATCGACTATAACCGCGCAGGCTACAATATCGTATTCTTTATCTTGATTATACTCTTTACCTATTTCTATACAGCCATCACCATCAATCCTCAACAGATCGCCGAAGATCTGAAGAAGAATGGTGGTTTCATCCCTGGCATCAAGCCGGGTAAGCAGACGGCTGATTTCATTGACAATGTGATGTCCCGTATTACGTTGCCTGGTTCTATATTCCTCGGTATCGTAGCCGTGTTGCCCGCAATCGTGAGAATGTTTGGTGTGAACCAACAGTTCGCTCAGTTCTTCGGCGGCACCTCCCTCCTCATTATGGTGGGTGTGGTGCTGGACACCTTGCAACAGATTGAGAGCCACCTCTTGATGAGACATTACGACGGTTTGACAAAGTCTGGTAGAATCAAAGGCCGTACCGGCGGTGTTTATGGAGGCTAATAGGAACCGATGACATTCAGAAGAATAAAATATAAGAGTGAAGCAGACTTTGCAAAGCTGAGAGAGAGCGCAAAGGTTGTGGCGGTGACCCTCGCTGAAGTGGCGAAGAACATCAAGCCCGGTGTGCCCTTGACCTATCTCGACAGCATTGGAGAACAATGCATTCGCGACCATCATGCCATTCCGTCATTCAAAGGCTATGAGGGATTCCCCGCAGCCCTTTGCCTGTCGGTGAACGATGTGGTGGTGCATGGCATCCCGAAGGCGGGCGATGTGCTTCGCGACGGTGATATCATCTCCGTGGATTGCGGCGCTTTGCTCGATGGCTTCCATGGCGACTTTGCCTACACCTTTGCGGTTGGCGAGGTGTCAGAGGAGGTGCGTCTTCTGATGGATAGGACCAAAGAGTCTCTCATGCTCGGCATTAAAGCTGCCATGAATGGCAATACGGTGGGCGACATCGGCCACGCCGTGGAGACCTACTGCGAGCAGTTTGGCTATGGAGTCGTCCGCGAATTGTGTGGGCACGGCATCGGGCGCGAGATGCACGAGCGCCCCGATATTCCCAACTACGGCCGCCCGCATAGTGGCGACAGACTGCAACCTGGCATGTGCATCTGCATAGAGCCTATGATTACCTTGGGAAAACGTCAAATCTACATCGAGAATGACGGCTGGACTATCCACACCAAGGACCGTTTGCCTGCAGCCCACTACGAGCATCAGCTTATCATTACCGACAAAGGTACTGAGGTTATCTCTTCCTATAAGCAGATAGGTGAGGTTTTAGGAACTAATGAACTTTATTAAAACCACAAAGATATGGCTAAACAATCATCATTCGATCTCGACGGCATCGTCACTGAAGCGCTGGGTAATGGTATGTACCGCGTGCAACTGGACAATGGGCACGTGATACTCGCCCATCTGTCAGGCAAGATGCGTCTGCATTATATCAAGATCCTTCCTGGTGATAAAGTTCAGATTGCAATGTCACCCTATGACCTTAGCAAAGGAAGAATTACCTATCGTTATAAAGCATAATAAAACAAGCAAATAGATAATAATAATCATTAATAAACATAACAATGAAAGTAAGACCTTCAGTTAAGAAAAGATCAGACGATTGTATCGTCGTAAGACGTAAAGGTGTCGTTTACGTTATCAATAAGAAGAACCCTAAGTTCAAACAACGTCAAGGATAATAATCAATTAATAACTAAATAAAGAAAAATAATATGGCAAGAATTGCAGGTATTGATTTACCGAAAAACAAGCACGGCGAGATCGGTTTGACATATATCTATGGGATTGGCAGAAGCACAGCCCAAAAGATTTTGACAAAGGCCGGTATCAGCTGGGACAAGAAGGTAAATGAATGGAATGACGATGAATTGGCAGTAATCCGTGGATTGGTTAATGAGATTAAGGTGGAAGGACCACTGAGATCAGAAGAACAGATGAACATCAAACGATTAATGGATATTGGCTGTTACAGAGGCATTCGTCATCGTTTGGGTTTACCGGTACGTGGTCAAAGCACTAAGAACAACGCTCGTACGCGTAAAGGACGTAAGAAAACGGTTGCAAACAAGAAGAAAGCAACTAAGTAATCATTAACATCTTAATGGATAGAGAAAAAAAATAATTATGGCGAAAAATACTAAATCATCCAAGAAAAAAGTCGTAAGAATAGATGCTCAAGGAAAAGCTTTCATCTACGCTTCTTTCAATAATGTAATCGTTTCCCTTACCAACAATGACGGCCAGGTTATCTCTTGGTCTTCCGCCGGTAAAATGGGTTACAGAGGTTCCAAGAAAAACACCCCGTACGCAGCCCAGATGGTGGCACAAGACTGCGCCAAAGTTGCTTACGACCTTGGTCTTCGAAGAGTTAAAGTTTATGTTAAAGGTCCGGGACAAGGCCGTGAGTCCGCAATCCGCTCCATCAACACCTGTGGAATCATTGTGGAAGAGATCATGGATGTGACTCCGCTTCCTCACAATGGCTGTCGTCCTCCAAAACACAGAAGAGTATAATTTTTTGAAATCAGTATTCACAATAATAGAAAGATTAATATTATGGCAAGATATACAGGACCAAAAACAAGAATCGCAAGAAAGTTCAAGGAACCGATTTACGGACCCGACAAATATTTGGACAGAAAGAACTATGCACCTGGTCAACACGGCTTGAGCAGAAGACGTTCCAAGTTGTCAGAGTATGGTATGCAGTTGCAAGAGAAGCAGAAAGCCAAATACACCTACGGTTTGTTGGAGCGTCAGTTCCGCAAATTGTTCGACATGGCTTCCCGTAAGAAGGGTATTACCGGACAGAATTTGATGCAACTCATCGAGTCAAGACTCGACAATGTGGTGTTCCGCTTGGGCATTGCCCCTACGCGTGCCGCTGCCCGTCAGCTTGTGAACCATCGTCACGTTACTGTGAACGGACAAATCTGCAACATTCCCTCCCGTCTGTTAGTACCAGGCGACACCGTGGAAGTGCGCGAGCGTTCCAAAGCCCTCGAGGTAATCACCAACTCTTTGAGTGGTAAGTCTATGAATTATTCTTGGCTCGAATGGGACAGCAACCTTATGGTGGGTAAGTTCATGAACTATCCGCAACGCGAGGAAATCCCTGAGACAATCAATGAGCAGGCTATCGTTGAGTTGTACTCCAAGTAGTGAATGGTAACCCGCGAACTGTGGCTTGAACGTATCACAGTTCACTATTCACAGTTCAAAGTTCACCAGATTTTAAAATTAAAAATTTAATACAATGGCAATTTTAACATTTCAAAAACCTGATCGGGTAATATTGAATGAGGCTGACGATTTTCATGGCGTATTTGAATTTCGTCCTTTGCAACAAGGCTTCGGTGTCACTATCGGTAACGCCCTCCGCCGTGTGCTGCTCTCCTCATTGGAAGGCTATGCCATTACTTCTATCAAGATAGAAGGCGTCACTCAGGAGTTCTCCTCAATCCCTGGCATTATGGAAGATGTTACCGACATCGTTCTTAACCTCAAACAGGTCCGCCTCAAGAACAAGATTGAAAACAATACTTCCGAGAAAGCCTCTATCGTGATTAGCGGTCAAGAGACCTTCACTGCCGGAGACATTAACGGATTTCTCAACTTTTTCCAAGTACTCAACCCCGACCTGCTCATCTGCCGTATGGAGCCCTCTGTACGTTTAGTCATGGAAATAACCATCGACAAAGGTCGCGGCTATGTACCTGTGGAAGACAACCGCTCACTGCATGAAGGTATTGATGTGATCGCTATCGACTCCATCCATACTCCCATCAAGAATGTGAAGTATATTATTGAGCCCTATCGTGTAGAGCAAAAAACAGACTTTGAGAAGTTAATCATGGAGATTGACACCGACGGTTCCATCCATCCCAAAGATGCCCTTAAAGAAGCCGCTAATATTCTCATTCAGCACTTTGCCCTGTTCACCGATGAAAAAATCACCCCTGACAATCCAGAGCCTGCTCAGGAGTCTGCCAGTATGGATGACAATGTCATGCTCATGCGTCAGGTGTTGAGCTCCAAACTGATTGATATGGACCTGTCTGTAAGAGCACTCAACTGCCTTAAATCAGCAGAACTGGAAACCCTTGGCGACCTTGTGGCTATCCATAAGAGCGATCTCTTGAAATTCCGCAACTTTGGTAAGAAATCACTCGCCGAACTGGAAGAACTGGTACATTCCAAGGGTTTGGAATTCGGAATGAATGTATCACAATATCAACTTGATAAAGAATAAATAACAATATGAGACACGCGAAGAAAAATAATCATTTAGGAAGAACAGATGCCCATAGAAAAGCTATGCTTTCCAATATGGCTACATCTTTGATCATGCACAAGAGAATCAATACCACTCTTGCTAAAGCAAAAGAACTGAGAAAGTATGTTGAGCCGCTCGTAACGCGTAGCAAAAATGATACCACTCATTCCCGTCGTATCGTTTTCGCCCAACTGCACAATAAATATGCCGTTACGGAACTTTTCAGAGAGATTTCTCAAAAGGTTGGCGACCGTCCCGGTGGCTATACCCGAATTCTCAAGACCGGTTTTCGTAAAGGTGATAACGCTGAGATGTGTATGATAGAGTTCGTGGATTACAACGACACCTACACACAAACTGGCGAGAAGAAGAAATCTACCCGCACCCGTCGTAGCAGTAAGAAGTCGGCTAAGCCCGCCGAAACTGTTGCCGAGACTCCAGTTGCTGAAGAAACAGCTGAACCACAGGCAGAGTAGTCTTTTTTCTTTGCAACCCCTATGCAAGGTGACCGTTTTTTTTTTACGGTCACCTTTTTTTTTCTTTGTTTTTTCATTTTTTTTAATAATTTTGCGGTCCATTTGAATCTGTGTTCCTATAGTCGTAAATTATGAGAAATGTCTTCATGAGTATATGTGCGGTGCTGCTTTGCATGGTAGGCCTTGGACAGAATCTTACCTCGTCCAATCTGCCTATTATCATCATCACCACGGATATCAACCCAAGCACAGGCACCTACTATTCCATACCCGATGAGCCGAAGATACACGCGCACATGAAGGTCTTATATGTGAATGACACCACTATCAACTATTTGTCGAATCAGGATGATAGCGCCTATGTGAACTATGATGGCGACATAGGCATTGAATTACGCGGTTCCACATCGCAAGGCCATAACAAGAAGCCCTACGGATTTGAAACGCGAAATGCCGACGGGACCAACAACAATGTCTCCCTTTTGGGGTTGCCGGCCGAGAACGACTGGGTGCTGAATGCCATGAACGATGAGCCTTCATGTGTTCGCGACTGCCTTTCCTATCAGCTTTATAGTGAACTTGGCCATTATTCGCCGCGCACGCGCTATTGTGAAGTGATTGTGAACGACGATTATCGCGGACTCTACTTCCTCACCGAGAAAATAAAAATCGATGCCAACCGTGTCGATATCATAGAGATGACTGATACGGACGTTGCAGGTGTTAACGTGACGGGCGGCTACATCATCAAAGCTGACAAACTCACGGGCGGCGATGTGCCCGCCTGGACCACCCCTGCGTATGACTATTGGGAAGATGTCAGCTATATATACCATGAACCGGCACCTGATCTGATCAGTCCGATGCAGGGGGTATATATACAACTCTATTTCGATTCGGTGGCTCAGGCAGTGGCTGCCCACAACCATGATGTCAGCCATGGATTTCCTTCTCTGATTGACATACCCAGTTTTATCGACTATATGCTCATGGGTGAACTCTCCTCTAATGTGGATATTTACCAGAAGAGTACCTTTTTTCACAAGGAACGCCTGGGAAAGCTACGCGCCGGTCCTATTTGGGACTTCAATCTGGCTTATGGTTATGATTTTGGATCTGTGGGACGCTCACGTGCCGATTTGCTCCAGTTTTACAATGGCGACAACACCGGTTCTGAATTCTGGCATCAGCTCTATGAGGACCCTATGTATAGCTGTATGCTCTATAGCCGCTGGAAAGAATTGACCAATGAACACGCGCCCCTGCATATTGACCATCTCTTCCATCTGATGGACAGTTTGATGAGCCGCTGTTACGAGGCGCGTCTGCGCGATCGTACCCGCTGGTCGCAAACGTATGACTATAACAACCATATCAACACGATGAAGGCATGGCTACAGTCCCGCTATCAGTGGCTGTCGCGCGAGTTTGAGGTTAATTATGATTGTGAACCGGAACTGCCGCCTTTGGTAATCTCCAAGATTAACTATCACCCCGCCATCACCCAAGGATATGCCTCCGATGAACTTGAATTTATCGGCATCACGAATAATGGCGACGACACATTGGATATCTCTGGGGTCTATTTCCGCGAACTGGGACTCATCTACACCTTCCCCGAAGGCTCTGTCATATTGCCTCGACAGGAGATATTCATAGCATCCAACCCCCAGGCTTTCCAACAGATTTATCTTCATACAGCGTTCGGCACGTTTCTCCGTCATCTGGACAACCATTCTGAAACGTTGAAATTGGCTGACGCGTGGGGACGCGTGATTGATGAAGTAACCTACGCTGACAATCAACCATGGCCTCTGACCGCCGATGGCATGGGCGATTTCCTGATTCTGAAAGATTTGGACTCCGACAACAATATGGGAGAAAATTGGATGGCAGCCAATGAGTTTGTAGGCATACCCCCCTATGAACCGTTGACAGTCGTGCGGGTGATGCCAAACCCAACGAATGGGCTGATCCGTGTGATGAGCGAGAAACCTCTGCGCGAAGTTTGCTTGTCGGACATCAGCGGCCGTGCCCTGATCTCTGCCAGTGTGTCAGACTTCGCTATTTCTCTGGACTTGTCTTCCTTCCCCACCGGTATTTATCTTCTTCGTACTGTTACGGAAGACCATAATGTGTCCGTAACCAAGCTCGTAAAGAAATAGAGAATCTGTATCCTTATCTACAAAAGCCTTTTTGTGACGTGTTAGCAAATTGTTAATAAATTTCTGATAGGAAACAGGTTTTTTCTATATCCTCGTGACTTCATTTTTATATTTTTGCAGATTCTTATTCGATAAGGTTTTATTGCTATTCAGTTTAACATGACCAATAATATTAATAAATAAATAAATGCTTATGAAAAAATTATTTACTCTATGTCTGTTGTGTGTGACTCTGTTGTTTGGCTTTATGCCAATGCTACATGCACAGACTGTTTGGAATGGCACCGCCGACATTACGTGGTACGATGCATCCCAAACTTCATTTGATCTCTCTACGCCGGAACAATTGGCCGGTTTGGCACAGTTGGTGAACAACGGGACCTCTTTCAACGGGGTGACGTTGAACCTGACAGACGACATTTGGCTGAACGCCGACAACGACTCCACCAACAACTGGACGCCCATCGGTGGCGGCTCCCCAACGAGCGAGTCGCCGAGCACCGGCAACGCCTTCAAAGGTAACTTCAATGGCCATGGCCACGCCATCTACAACTTGTACTGCGACAAGGGGAGTAGCTTCCACGCGGGACTGTTCTGCGCGTTGGAGAATCCCTGCACCATCGACTCCTTGGTGATGGTGAACCCAGTGCTTAAGTCCCGAGGGATGATGGGTTGCATCGCGGGCTTTCCGAGAGGCAGCTCCTCGGTTTATGTTCGCTACTGCTTAGTGATCAACGCCCGCATTGTGGGTGAGAACACTTCTGGCAGCAATAATATCGGCGGTATTTGTGGCGCTACCTATCCGAACAGCGGCAACACGTACATCCAGAATTGCGGTGTCACAGGCAGCATCACGGGTCACTATCCCGGAGGCATTGCTGGCAATGCTGAGCGTTCTAATATCACCAACGCCTATTTCGCAGGCACCCTGTATTCTTATAGCACGAACTATGGCGGCATGACCGCGCACGGCGGCGACCGCACCAACTGCTATTCCTACACGCAAGTGCTGAGTTCCACCTCGCAGTCCTCCGCCTCTTCCGACGGCACGTCCGTCACGCAGGCCGAAATGCAGTCCGCAAATATGATTACCCTTTTGGGCAGTGCTTTTACGATGGACTTCGGCATTAACAACGGTTATCCCGTTATGTCGTTTAT
Organism: uncultured Bacteroidales bacterium; assembly: GCA_937901455.1. Taxonomy (GTDB): domain Bacteria; phylum Bacteroidota; class Bacteroidia; order Bacteroidales; family WCHB1-69; genus F23-D06. The sequence continues at coordinate 12,205 of CALDIA010000175.1, forward strand.
GGCTGGTGTGACTCCTGCCACGGCTGAAATCTGCCTTGGCGAAAGTGTTACGCTTACCGCCCATGGATTAGACTCCTACCTCTGGAGTACGAGTGCGACCACCGAGAGTATTACGGTGAGCCCCACAACGACCACGACATACACCGTCTCAGGCACGTATCAGGGCATGTCCGTTACCCTTTCCTCTGTAATAAACGTTTATCCTCAAGCGGTTATATCGGCTGTGGTGATGGCCGGCAGCGATGGGCAAGTACACGGCACTGTGACTCCCGACACCGCTTACGTGAGCTGCGGTAGCACCGATAACATCACCCTGACGGTGACGCCCGACGCGGGCTACCGCATCGAGTCGGTGACGCTGAACGACGTCGAAATCTATGGCGACGTGTTCGGTCCTGGCGAACAGATCATCACCATCAACCCTGGCGGCACGCTCGGTGAGGTGAAAATTTATCTGTCGAAGTGTGCCATTGTGACCCTTCCGTTTACCGACGACTTCGAAAGCTATTCCTCCTCTTCGGTGCCGGAGTGCTACACGCGCATCTCCAACTATACTTACCCGTACGTTTATAACTACAGCAGCTATGCCCATTCTGGCAGCAAGATCATATACACCTATATGTACGGCACTTCGTATCCGTATTATCTGGTTCTGCCTAAGATGTTTGATATGAATACCTATCCGATGGAGTCGCTCCAGGTCACCTTCTGGGCAAGAACGTCCAATATTAGCAACAGTGTGACGGTGGGTGTGATGAGCGATCCGTCAGACGCCAGTACCTTCACACCTCTTGAGACCTTTACCTTTGCGGCCACAAATACCTACTATGAGTACACCTGTTACTTTGGTGCAGCCGCCGCTGGCAAGCCGTACATAGCGTTCAAGTACAACTGCGGCAGTTCCTATTCCTTCATTTACATGGATGATGTCACAGTCGATGTGGCACCGACCTGCTCGCCGGTGACCCATCTCACGGTCAACAACATCTACGGCACCAACGCATCCCTGCATTGGGACGCCAACGTGATCGGTACGACTTCCGAATATCTGATTACGGTGACGGACACTGCGGCGCAGAGCACCACGACCTATACTACCACGGAGACCTCTTATCTGCTGCCCGGTCTGGATGAGCAGACCTTTTATACGGTGTCCGTGCAGCCCGACTGCGGTGGCGGTGACCTTGGCGCTGCCGTGACGGTCAGCTTCACTACGCCCTGCAACGTGTCCGACTGCACTCCGGTGTCCTGCATAGCGCCGAATACCCTCTCCCTCGTCAGCACGGACGCCTCCTCCGCCGAAATCGCCTGGTACAACCCCAACGCCACCCAGAACTGCGAGATCGAATACAAGGGCAGTTCTGATGCAGACTGGACCTCCATGGGCACGGTTTCCGGTACCTCCTACCTGCTGTCCGGTCTGGACGCCAACACGCAGTATCAGGTTCGCGTGCGCGCGAACTGCGGTGGCAATGACTACAGCGCATGGTCCGCAACCGTCACCTTCCGCACCGAGTGCGAGGCCATCGCGACCCTGCCGTATGTTGAGAACTTTGACAACGACAACTATGGTTCCGGAGAAGACGCCTACGTCTATTGCTGGGATCGCTACACCAATAACCCGAGCAGCCCGGTTTATCATAGTACCAGCAGTTCTGCCCACTCCCTGTCGGGCATGCTGCGGTTTGACGACGGTTCCGGTGTCGTGAACATCGCCATTATGCCGAAAGTGGATGAGAGCATCAGCTTGAACGAGTTGCAAGTTTCCTTCTGGGTGAAGAACACCTCGGCCTCCTCCACGGCCATCTTGGAACTCGGCGTGATGACCGATAAATATGACCCCACCACTTTCGAGACACTCGACACTATTCATCCCCAGGTGGTCAACCAGTATAACTTTATCGAGTATTCTCTGGCGGACTACACGGGCTATGGACAATATGTCGCTTTCCGCGCAACCAACGGCAACGGTGGCAACAACCTCCGTTTGGACGATGTGACGCTGGACTACATCCCCGTGTGCCTGCATCCGGTTGGTCTTACGGCTTCCAACATCACCTCGGAGACGGTGGACCTCACCTGGTCGGAAGAGGGCAACGCCACGAATTGGATCGTGGAATATGGCCTTGAAGGATTCACCCCTGGTGATGGCATGGTTATCAATGCTACCGACACTGCCTATACCATCAATGGTCTGAACCCGAATACCACCTATGACGTGTATGTCTATGCCGATTGCGGAAACAATTTTATCAGCACTCCGATAAATATCACCTTCCGCACCGACTGCGGCCCGATTGTAGAACTTCCTTTCAGTGAGGATTTTGAGGATGCTTCCGCCATCTATTCATCGGCAAGCCAGCAGAACTACATTGTCTGCTGGGACCGTTACGCTTCCGACCCTTCACACTATGTCTATATCCCCAGCAACACCTACGCCCACAGCGGTACACACTTCCTTGATTTCCATTGGACATCTGGCTGTTACAACATCGCCATTATGCCCGCCTTGGACGCGAGCTTCAATGTCAGCGACTTGATGGTCAGTTTCTACGCCTGCCGTAGCGGTTCGTCCGGCACGTTGGAGGTGGGTGTGATGACCGATCCGGCAGCGGACTCCACCTTCGTGCCGGTTGACACCATCGACTTGTCGTCTTATAACACCTATCAATATGCTCTCCAGCAGGTCTCCTTCGCGGACTATAACGGCACCGGCAGTTATGTGGCTTTCCGTGTGAGCAATGCTGTGAATTGCGGCTACTATATTGATGATGTGCTCCTGGAAGAGCGTCCTGATTGTATGTATCCAACGAATCTTCACGCCACTAACGTCTCCAATGAGGATGTGACATTGGCCTGGACGGAGGTTGGCACTGCCACCGCTTGGAACATCTTGTACGGAGCTGCCGGCTTTGATCCCGAGACAGAGGGAACAACGGTCTATGCTAATGCTAACCCTTACACGGTGACGGGTTTACAGAACATCACCGAATACGATTTTTATGTACAGGCTGATTGCGGTGGTGCCACCAGTCAATGGACCGGCCCGATTACGCTGACGACTGGCGTTTACACGATGGGCACCTCCGGCAGCGACACGCTGACCACCTGTGGGAGCATCATTTACGACAATGGTGGTCCTGACGGCAACTATAGTACCTCCTCTAACTATACCTTGGTGGTGTATCCTGCCACATCAGGTTCAGGGCTGCAGATTACTGGTACCTGCAACCTCTATGTGTACTCCTCCTATCCGGCCTACAGCACATACCTTTACTTCTACGAGGGTGTGGGTACTTCCGGTCCGCTGTTGGCCTCCTATACGGGCAATAATCCGAGTGTCGCAGTGGCTTCCTCCGGTCCTATCACCATTCGTTTCTCTTCGAGTTATTATGCCGCCTCAGGTTTCGAGCTGACGGCTGTGTGTTCCGATTGTACACCTCCGTCCAATGTGACGGTGACGGATATCGACACGAATAATGCCACCATTTCTTGGAGTGGAAATGCCAGCGATTATGCGGTCTATCTCACTGGTGCTGTTTCGGGTTATTACACCACTACGGACACCTTCCTGGTGTTGTCGAACCTTTTGCCGGCATCTTCCTATAATGTACAAGTTCGTGCACTCTGTTCCGGAGACTCCTCCATGCTGAGTCCTGTCACCCACTTCAACAGCGGTTGTGCGCCCGTCACAATTACGCTTGACAATCCTTGGTTTGAGGACTTTGAGGGTTACAGCGGAGGTGGTGCACAGACATTGCTCTGTTGGGACACTCCAGTTACGGAAGAGGTGAGCAATGGTACGGCACCATTCGCCTACTGCGGTCAATCTGATGCCGGCCACTCCGGCGCTAACACGGTGGAGTTTAAGGGTACCAGCAATATGGCCGCTCTACCCGAGTTTACCAACGACATCCACAACCTGCGTCTCACCTTCTGGGCCACCACAACCAATACTTCCAACTACGGCACAATGGAAGTCGGTGTCCTCACGGATGTCAACGACCCCAACAGCTTTTTGTTATTGAGCAATGCTGGCGTGCCCAGCTCCCGCAACGGTGTGGGCAACTTCATGGGACCGTTTGACTTTAGCGATGTGCAGGCCACTTCGGGCAGAATCGCTTTGCGCTTCACTGGTTACAGCGGCCTCTCCTGGAACTTGGATGACATTACGGTGTCCTTGATTCCTGAATGTACCGCTCCTTCATACAACTCCGTTACGGTCAATAACATAACGGACAACAGTGCAGAGGTTTCCTTTGTGGATGACAATACCAATCATGATGCTTGGGTTATCTATTATGGTGAAACAGGTACTACTACGGACACCTGGAACTCAATGAGTGTTTCCACCGCTACGGGTAATCTTCTCTCAGGCCTCAACTCCAATACCAATTACTCGGTGTTTGTGGTGACCGTCTGCAATGGTGTGGAAGGAGATGAACAAACGAATACAGTGACGTTTACTACCACCACCACCCCGACGAATCTACCTTACACCACCGACTTTGAGAATGCTACTGATAATGAGCAGTGGGTTATTCTCAATGGGACGCAGACCAACAAGTGGTATATCGGTGCTCCGACCAATACTACCAGTGAGGTCAATACAACGATAGGAGGAACGAATGGCTTGTATATTTCCAATGACAATGGTGCCACCAATGCCTATACAGGTACGGAGAGCCGTGTGTATGCATACCGCGATGTGCTGGTTCCGGATGGTACTACCGAGTTGGTGCTCTCTTTTGATTGGAAGGCGCAAGGAGGTTTGTATAATTACGAGTTCCTGCGCGTCTATTGGCTGGAACCCAGTGCGAACATTACTCCTGGAAACAATCCTCCTGGTGGCCTCGATGCCAGCGCACAACCTGGCAACTATGGTCCTGACGCTTCCGAACACTGGCTCTCCCAACACAATACCTGGCAACATCAGGAGATGATAATCTCCGCTGATCAATTTCCTGGCATGGGTGTTGGCGACAAGGTCTATCGTTTAGCTTTCCACTGGAGAAATACCTACTACTCGAGCCAACCGCCTGCTGCAGTGGACAATATCGAATTGCGAGCAAATACTTGTGCTACGCCTACGGGCCTTGCTGTGAGCAATGTGGGCGAGAATGACGCTACCGTATCCTGGATTGGCAATGCCGACTCCTACGGTGTTACCATTACCTCCGCCTCAGGCACGGATTATCAGACTACTACTACCAATTCTTTGACACTGACTGGTCTGAATGCAAGTACTTCCTATCAGGTTACGGTGAGAGCATATTGCGGTACGGATTCCTCGATGGTTTCCCAATCGCTCAGTTTCACCACTTCCTGTGGCGCCATCTCTGTGGCTACGACACCGTGGACCAGCGATTTCGAAGGCACGGACGAACAGATCCTCAACTGTTGGGTGTCCGCATCCACGGGCTACCGCAATGGCCATACCTACCCGCACATTGAGCCCACGCCTTCCATCGCCCACTCCGGTTCGAGCGCTTTGGAGGTGGCTTTCGGCGACATCGTGACCGCTCTGCCGCTCTTCGTCGAGGACCTCAGCCAGTTGCAGGTGAGCTTCTGGGCATACAACAACCATTGGAGCTCCCAAAATGCGGTGTTAGAACTGGGATATATGACCAATCCTTATGACTCCGCCACGTTTGTGTCGCTACAAAGCTTGACAGACCAGTCCTATACGCAGACGACGAGAACATTCTCTGATTTGGCTGGTCTGAACCTGCCGAGTACTACACGCATTGCCTTCCGCTTTATCCGTCCGAATGGAACGTCAGATCTCACTTCATGGTATATTGATGATATCGAGGTGTCGATGAACAATTCGTCAGAGATTTGCTATCAGCCCACCAACTTGACAGTTGCAACTTCTTCCATCACGCAGACTTCGGCCACGGCCACCTGGACCGCCGGCGGCACCGAGACCTCCTGGAACGTGCAGTACAAGACCACTACTGCCTCC
>CALDIA010000176.1 GCA_937901455.1 uncultured Bacteroidales bacterium
GGACCCGAGTTTGTGGGCACCGTGAAGTCCGACCACGGCACCATCACCTTCCCCGCCTTCTCGTTCTCCGTATATGTGGTGGCCGAAAGCCAACAAACATCCCGTATTTGGGCCAATTTCTATAACGGCTCCACCCTCTTGGCTACCATATACGTGAAACCTGATGATATCGGAACCCTCTTCAACCAGGTGGTTTATGATCCAGGTACTGGTACCGTACCTGATGGACAGAAGTTCTTGGGGTGGTCTACCACGCAGAATTATACCGTGGACGACGCCGAAGATGCCATGACCATTGAAGGTGTACGTGAAGACTTGCAAGAAAAGCTGGGAGGCACTTTCACCGATGGCTATACAGTTAATTACTATGCTTTATTATATAAAACGTATGTAGTAACTTATTTGGACGAGAGTACAAACGGCGTTGTGATGGGTGTGGATGAGAATCTGTCTATGCCTTCAGAAAACTCTGTGACCTATAATGTTTACCAGACTTATACCCCTGCTGATGAATCGTATGTGGTATCGGGATGGAGTATTGTAACAGGAACTGATAATATTACCGGCTATTCTACAACGCCTATCCCACAAAATACAGAAGTCACCCTTACTGGTGATGTGGATCTGAAAGTGGTGACTGAAAATGGCCGCTGGCTTATCTTTAATGAGAATGGCAAGGGTGCCACCTATAATGCCCCGCAATGGGTCAAATGGGGTGAAAATACCGTTCAACCCAGCCTTGCCTCAGCCACCGAGATGAAGCGCTATGGCTATACCTTTGGCGGATGGTACACTGTTCAAGACTGCACCGCTGGTAATGAATTCACTTTTGGGAATCCCATTACGGAAAATACTACCATTTATGCCAAATGGATTGCGAACACTACGGCTAACTATACGGTGTTGATTTGGAAACAGAACACCGCTATGGACGGTTACGACTTTGCCGCCTCTTACTCCGGAACCGGTAATGTGGGAGCCTCTATCGTCTCTTCAGCCATTACAACAGGTACCACAGGCGACCTTACCTATGTTACGGTTGGAGGCACCAAATACGGCGGCATCACATCCGTCTCTTCAGGTTCGACAACCGATCCCTTTACGGGCTTCACCTTGTCAACGTCATCTCCTATCGTGGATGCCAATATCACGGTGGATGGCAACGGTGTCGTTAATATCTACTTTGACCGCGTGCAATACACCTTGAAACTCTATGTGACCCGTACCAATTCAGGTGGAAATTCTTCTTATGGTTCAAACAACTACAGCAGCAGTGGCCAATATGGAGGCAACTGGAATACCTCTTTGTCTTACATTACTCAAATCAATGGTTCTGCCCCTACCACTTATGATGTGGTGGGTAATTACAGATACTACTACTATCCCATCACTGCCTATTATGGGACCAGCATTGAAACACAATGGCCAGAATATAGTAATATTACCAGTAGTACAGATTTTGTGAGCTGGATTCTGATGCCAAATGCCAAGGCTTGTACAGGTGCATCCAGTGGACAGAACACCGTGAAAGGTTCTGTAGGCATTATGGACGAACAAGTGCTGGGCGATTTGTCAGATATTGACGGCAACTACCTGACGGCACGTTATGCAAATAATGTTAATGACTGGACTTACTATATTTATTTTGCCGATACCGAAGGTAACTATCCTTCCACGCCTTCCAAAACCATCACGTTAAAGTCGGCAGATACCGGAGGTGGCAACCAACACGCCCCTGCCTATGACGGATATACTTGTGACGATTCTAAAACAACGGGCACAACTAATCCTTATACGAAGTCTTATTATTATACCCCTAATGTCTATAGTATCAACTTTATGGATGGGAAGTATGTTTCTGGTACACAAGCAGGTGATGAAGTGCAAAATTTAAATGGCAATCAATTGCATTCCGTGTCGGATGTGGCTTATGGTGCCGATCTTGCATCGTATAATAGTTATGTTCCAGCCCTTCCTTCAGGAGAAGAGGGCTATGTGTTTGAAGGATGGTATATAGACAAAGCCTGTGCGAGTCCTTATACCTTCACTACGATGCCTTTGGGCGGAATTACGGTGTATGCCAAGTGGTGCCAGATCAGATATCGTGTCTTCCTGCACCCGGGTGTGCCCTCAACGGATGAATCTCTCTACTGGCCGCTGTCTTCTGAGAATACACCACAAGCGATGAACTTTGGTGTTGCTTATGGCAACAAGGTGTCAGCCCCTACGGGCACACGCGATGGGTATGTGTTTGTGGGCTGGTATTTGGACGAGAACTGCACACAAGCTTTTAATGCTGAGGCTTTTGTTTTGAACGAGACAACAGTCCCCGAAAATCCTGTCTATGACAAAACAGTGGATATGACGGATGAGATGGATAAGTATGGCAACATTGTAGATGCGTCAACGGCCTGCAACAAAGATTCGACTCGTTTTTATGTGACCCGCAAGCTGGATTTGTATGGCAAATGGCGTGCCATCATTCTGGGTGCCGAAGGTATTAATGTGGTGTATGATGACAATGGAGGTAGCAATGCCCCTGAGGATACCCGGCTCTATTTGGACAATACAGATGCCATAGCAGGAGCTGCATCCGCCGAAGCCCCCTCGAACACTGATGAGCAGTTCTCCTATTGGTCTGTGATGCCCTATGATGCGGACAGTGAAACGTTTGTTGAAACAGAACAGCAGGTATATCCCGGCGGTGCCTTTACCGTGTATATGGATGATGCCCAAGCTACATGCCAAACAGTTGATGAAACCACTACATGTACATACAAAGTGAAGTTGCTGGCCCATTACGAGCCTAAACAGACGCAGACGCTCACCTTTATCAAATGGTATCTGAACTACGACACGCCAGATTCCCTCTACCGTACGGACAGCAATCTGACGATCAACGCCAATGTGGATATTCCCACAGCACCCGACCGCACCGGCTACACCTTCAAGGGCTGGTACAAGCATAAGACGGAGAGCGGCGCTGCACCCACCATTGTGACGGTGTCAAATTGCGACCCTGAGTTCCTATATTATAATAATGGAAATTATTTCAGCGACAGCAACTTTGAGCACGAGGCTACCTATGTGGCCGCCGACGAGGCCAACCCCTACGACTACCTCTACGCCGTGTGGGAGCCCGTGGTTGACAAGACCGACATCCAACGCAGCTATTGCCAAGATGATCAGGCAGCCTCCCTGCCCACATCTGTTAAATTGCAAGGCACTGAGGAAACCATCAGCGTTACATGGAACCCCGCATCCCTCAGCACAAGCAGCGTGACATCCACTTTCGATGTCTATACCTTCACCACCGCCGACAGCTGCGTATCCGACACCATCCACGTCACGGTGAACGCCAAACCGACGGTGACGTTCTCCCCTGAAACGCTCGCGGTTTGTACAGGTGGTAGTGTGACGCTTGCCCCCACAGTCTCTCCCGCTGCATCAACCGATATCACCTATTCCTATGCATGGAGTGACGAATCTACGGGTGCTTCTATAGAACTTGCAGACGTTCAGACAAGCGGAACATACACCGTTACGGTTACCAACGAAGCCACAGGATGTTCCAACAATGCTTCTGTCTATGTGCAAGCCAACCCCGCCGTGTCCATCACTGTCACCCCAACGAACCCGACGTGTGTGAACAAGGGCTCCTTGGCGGTAACGGTGAACGGACCTACCACGGATCATACTTATACATATTATAATTATAATGAATCTGTGGCTGCTGAGGAAAGCAATTCCTATACTATATCTGATTTGAATGCTGGAACTTATTACGTATATGTGCGCGATGATCAGACAGGCTGTATGTCTGAGGCAACCTCTGACACCTTGATGGTGAATCCGGAGGAAATTGAGCAATTGTCACCTACTACCACCGAGATCTGTAGTGGCAGCCAGTTCAGTTTGGTGCCTACGGGTGCTACTGATGACATGACCTACTCATGGAGCGCGCCCACCGCATCTGGCGTAACTGGCCTGGAAGCCGGCACTGGCGAAGAGACCGTGAACGGTACTCTTACTGCTGCATCTGGCACCACGGGAACGGTAGCTGTGGTATATACCGTTACTCCTACTTTGGGCGTTTGTCCGTTGCCAGAAGTGGAAATGACCATTAATGTGACGGTGAATGTCCATACCCCTGCCACATTGTCGTTACCGCCCTTAGAGACTGTTTGTGCAGGTTCTGTGGACACGGTGACGGCTACCATAGGAAACTCCACGGCACCCGCCACGTTAACGTGGACTTACAGAGGTGAAACCACCACAGCCCAGGTAGCAGCTGGCGACACCAGTGCCACCTTTACCCCGAGTACTACGCTCACTGAAGGTTGTACGGGCCAATTCACTTTGACATTATCATATAACGACGCTATCTGTCCTGCTGTCACCACTTCCACCGAGGTGAAGGTTGGCGTGAGCAATGCTTGGATGGATCAGCTTGAGGATAATACGGTATTGGTTACGTGTGTGAGCGAGGTGGAGGCCCCAACCTTGCCGTTGTTGACGGACAACTGCGGCAATGACATCACTTTTACTCAGACCTCAATCCCGACCGCTGACGATATTGCAGCAGTGGCCTGCGGTGGCTCGGTAGTATATAAATATGAAGCTAAAGACTGCACCGACAGTACAAGTCATAAGAAGGTCTGGACTTACACGTACACGGTGAGTGAGCTGACTGTCCCGACGATAGCTTTGGCAGATGGTATG
>CALDIA010000177.1 GCA_937901455.1 uncultured Bacteroidales bacterium
GTGCAAATAATAAACTACCTGAAAACAGTAGAACAAATAAGGTTACAACAATCTTTTTCATTTTTTTTATTTTATAGCGTTATTATCTCGGTTGATTTTCGTTAAAAAAACACACAATAGATTTTTTGTAAGTCCTAAGGTTTAATTGCCATTCCATAGGGGTTGCGGGTTTTGGATTACTCCAGTTTTTTGCGTTGGTACCAGCGTTCCTGTAGGGTGAAGTTGATGCCGATACGGAAGTAGTTTTGCTTGATTAAGTCGTTGGACAATGTGCCCATTTTGCCATATTCAAACATCACATTCAAGGAAGAATGGGTGTTGAAGGATGTGAGGGGGATTCCGAAACCGATGGTTGCTCCGATCTCGTTAATGGTTTTATTGCGGAGAGCAATCTCTCCGGTTGAGTATTTCAAGCCTGCCCGGATGGCCATTTTCTTGAAAAACTTTGTGGACATTGGGTCGGGGATGAATTGGAAGCCTAAAGAGGCAGTGAAGGCATCGGTCAACGAGTCGTTTCGGTTCATGAAATGGAATTTTCCCCAATTGTTCCATGTCACATCAGCCGCAATAATCAGTTTGTTTAGGTAGGTATAACTAAAGCCTCCACCAACAGATTGTGGAATATGCAGATTGGAGCGGATACTGTTATCGTGCAAGACGGTATCGTAAGTGGTTACCACGCTGTAATTACCTGTGTAATAATTAATCAGAAGGTCTTCCTTAGTCCAGATATAGGCAGTGTTGCTATAGGTGACACCCAAGCCAATGCGGTGTTTTTCTTTAATGTTGAAGAAATATTGCAATCCAGCAGTCAGGTAAATGCCATTCACATAGTAGTTGTCTTGGATGATGGAATTATAGAAATTGCTTTCCTCAAAAGAGATGTTAGAGTTATGTGACAATGTGCCGAACATGTAAGAGGTGTTAAGTCCAAGGGAGAGTCCTTTGCAAATTTTGAAAGCGTTGCCCCAGTACAGTTGGTTCAGTCCGCCGGAACCCGAGTAAATATAGGAAACATTGCCAATAGGTTCGACATTGTGGCTGTCGGTCACTTCATAGCCGATGGTGCTAAAGGGCAGGATTCCGATGCTGGTGCGCCAGTGGCGGGATACCGGCATGCCGATAGCAATATAGCCTGGTCGTGCATATGAGTTTCGTTGTGCCAGATTGCCCTGTTTCAGGGTAGTGACAAAAATGGAGGCACCCACATCGCCAACGAAGCAGAGGGAGTCGAAAGCGGCGTAAGAGGCGGGGTTGCGGAAGTTGATATAGTAGGGGTCCTGCATGGCGATGGCAGTGCTGCCCATGCCGTCAAGAATGCCATTGGCGTTTTTGTTGATAATACCTATGCCAAATTCAGAGTATGGCTGACTGATGGCGTTCTGAGCTTTGGCGGGAATAGCAAGGACTGCCGCGACAGCAATGGTTATCAGAATATATTTAAAGGTTTGAAGCATTATATTTCAATATTTTATGCAGGCCAATAAGGACCAAACTTGGAGCGGCAAAGATACGATTTTTTATTAACTTTTTCAACAGGGGCGCATCACCTCCTGTCAATATTGTTTTCAAGTTTGGGAAAAGGGTTTGGTAGTGGTTAATCATACCCTCTATCTCGAATTGGATACCGTGCATAACACCCGATAGGATAGAAGTTTCGGTGGAGGTTCCAGTGATGGGGGGATTTGGGGCGGGTTGTACGTGTGGCAGGCGGGCGGTTTTTTCCGCTAAGCAGGCGAATCGCATTTGTAAGCCTGGAGCGATGGATCCGCCGAGGTATTCGCCGTTTTCGTTGACAATGTCGGCCACCAAGCACGTGCCGGCTTGGATAGCAAGAACCGCTTCGCCAGGGAAGAGAGTATTGGCTCCTACGGCATTCGCGATACGGTCGGTGCCTATGGTTTCAGGCGTGTCATATCGTAACGTGATGGGTAGCGGTGTCTTCGATGTGAAAAGGATGGTGTGGAATAGATTGTTCAATTCTCCCACCAATGTGTGGGCATCTTCTCTTACAGAGGAAACGATGCAGGCAGATATGGGGTATTCTTCAATGAAGGACTGAAGATTTTCCCAAGAGGTCCACAGCACCATTTTCACCAACGCCTCGTCAGTGTTGAAAACAGCGGCTTTTTTAAGCGTATTGCCAATGTCAATAACTAAAAACATAACAAGATAGAAAACGTGTTAAATGATAATTTATTATGTATCAGTTAAGGAAGAAGGAATTCAGCTATTTGAGATGTATGATGTCGCACCAACGGGTAGTGGGGTTGGGACTTCTGAAATCGTGTCGGATCATATTGGCGAACTTTTCGGTTTTTCCCGTTTTGTTGCGCAATGCGTATTGCTGTGCGCCTAGGAGGACGGTATCTGAGCCGTTGATTTTGTTGATTCTGTCCATCACAGCATCTATTTTTTTCAGTTTCTCCACTTGGTCGGCGCTCATGTCGAACAAGTCGGCTTGGACTGCGGTTTCGGAGGTGGTGCCCATGATAATGACGCCGGCTTTTTTGTAGTGGAATCCAGGTTGGAAGATGATTTCCAGCGCCTTAGTGGCGGTTTTTACAATGGGAATGGTGGGGTTTGTAGCAGTGTGCAGTGGGAGATCGATGAAGTTGGAATATTGGGGCAGGTCGTCTCGGAAAGGGTTGGTACGGATGAAGACGCTGACTTGGGAGGCTACGGATTTCTCCTTTCGCAGTTTTTCAGCGCAGCGGACGGCGTAGTTGGAGACATGTGCTTTCAATTCTGCCAAGTCGGAGATCATGCCGCTAAAGCTTCGGCTTGTGCAGATGCTCTTTTTCTTGGCCATCTCCTCATCGGGCACGCAGTCTTCGCCGTTCAACTCCTGCCAAGTGCGCAGCATAACTACGTTGTGGAAGTTTTGTTGAACCCATGCTTGGGGTTTTATGGCTAAACTCCAGGCAGTGGTGATGCCGAGGGCGCGGAGTTTGGCAGCGTAGCGGCGGCCAATACCCCACACATCTTCTATGGCAAATAGTTGCAAAGCTTTGGTACGTTTCTCTTCGGTATCGATGAGGCAGCAGTGGCGGTATCCGGAGTATCGTTTGGCGAAGTGGCTGGCCACTTTTGCGAGCGTCTTGTTGGGGGCAATGCCAATACTGATGGGTATTCCTACGTGTTTCATCACTTTTTGATGCAGGCGTTCACCCCAGTTTTTGAGTTGCAAAGAGGACGCTTGGTCCAGATGAATGAAACATTCGTCAATAGAATATCGGAAATATTGGGGAGCCTCCTGCCGGATAAGGTTCATCACCCGAGCTGTCATCTCTCCATAGAGTTCATAGTTGGAGGAGAACACATGGACTTTTTCTTCTGGAAAGTGTTCCCTTATTTGGTAAAAAGGTGTGCCCGCCTTGATGCCCAATTGTTTGGCTTCGTTAGAGCGTGCCACCACACATCCATCATTATTGGATAGTACCACTACGGGCTTGTGCTTCAGGTCAGGCCGGAAAACGCGCTCGCATGAGACGTAACAGTTGTCGCAATCAATAATCCCGTACATGTTACTGTTTCCAAGGCTTGATGGTCCATATCACTACACCCCACACTTCAAAATCATCGTCCGCATCTATTCTAATGGGAGTGTAGTTAGGGTTGGCGGGCCGTAATTCTATATATCCTTCTTTTTGGTGCGACAAGTCGAGATATTTGATAGTGAATTCTTCATTGATATAGGCCACTACCACATCGTTGTGGGCAGCTTCCAAGGATCTGTCAATTACAGCAATGTCGCCATCAGCGATGCCCGCGTCTATCATTGAGTCTCCATCCACGCGGCCATAAAAGGTGGCTTCCGGATGTCGGATCAGATCCCGGTTGAAGTCAAGACTGTCTTGTCGGTAGTCTTCGGCTGGGGAGGGGAAACCCGCTTTGATGCCAGGGGCAAAACTCAACGCTTTCTGATGGGCGAACTCTCTATTGTATATGTGTATTTTTGACATATTATCTTTCTGGAAAACAAATAGTTATATAGCTATGTGAGCGTCTGTGTATAGGAAGAGCAAAGATATAAAATAAAATTGTATTTTTGCATCCTTATTAAAAAAGTATTGAAAATGAAGAAAGTTCTTCTGTCCCTTTTGTTAGTTGTGTTTATAGGATTACCAGTCATCAAGGCGCAATCCGTATCTTTGCCTTATAGTCTGCGCAAGGGAGCCAAGCAGGAAAAGAGCAGCCAGAATGAGCGGGTTTATGATTTTTTTGTAGGTGGCAACATCAATAGTAATTTTGCTCACAATTTGGCTATTATGCCAGAAGTGGGTATTACATTTAAAGACAAAATGTTTGCGCTCGGTATAGGCCCACGTTATGAATTGTCCTATTTCATAGGTGGTTACAACAATACGCTTAGCCATTGTTTCGGAGCGAGTGCCTTTGGGGAGGTGACCATCTTCAATTATCTGATATTGCATGCCGGCTATGAGTTTTTGAACTATCCTATTGAGGTGGGTGCCGATTTGCCTGAGCGCCACAACGTGCATGCGGTGGCAGCTGGAATAGGTTTTAACTCCAACACGATGATGTCTGACAGGATCTCTCTATATGCCATGTATGTGTTGTACCCGTATCATACCGACAGGGTGTTTGAATTTTACGGGCATTTTCCGATGTTTGCTCGCATTGGTGTGAGAATAACCTTGTAAGAATAGCAGAATGCCCCATACCCCCTTATACTTTTTTCTTTCTCGCAGGATCTTGAAGGACAAAGGCAACACCTTCTCTCGTCCGATTATCCACCTTTCCGTTTGCGGGATTGCCTTGGGGTTGGTTATTATGATTTTGGCAATAGGCATCACCTCCGGTTACAAGAAAGCCATTCGTGACTGTGTCATTGCCATGGGGTCGCATATACGCATCACCCATTTTGACCAGAATTACTCCTTTGAGCAGATACCCATTAATAAAAGCCAAAGCGTGGTATCGTTGTTGTTACAGCATCCAGACATTATAGGTGTACAGAATTATGCCACCAAGGTCGGGGTGGTCAAAACCGCTGATCAGGTAGAAGGCATTGTGTTAAAAGGAGTTGACAATACATTTATGGGCGAACGCTTCAAGCAGAATATGGTGGAGGGTAGTCTTTTGGCTTTATCTGACACGACTGTTTCTGACCAAATCATCATCTCCAAAAGGATGTCGTCGAAATTGCAATTGCGTCTTGGCGACAAGGTACAGACCTATTTTGTACAAGATCCCCCACGGGCTCGCATGTTCACGGTGGTGGGCATTTATGAGACAGGCATGACAGAATACGACGAACGCTATGCCTTGGTGGATTTGAGGCAGATACAAAAGCTGAATGACTGGGACTCCTCTATGGTCAGCGGGATAGAGGTGCTTATCAAGGATTATAGCAAGATCGACGAGATGGGTTCGTATGTGCACCACCATGCTGGCTATGACCTGAAAGCAGAAACCATCAAGCAAATTTATCCAGACATTTTCGATTGGCTGGCATTATTTGACACAAACGTGGCCATATTGCTGATTATCACCACGTGTGTTTGCTTGATAACCATAGTTTCAATATTTTTTATCATTATTTTAGAACAGACTTACACGATTGGCATTCTTAAGTCGATAGGGATGCGGACTAACCAGGTGATGAGATCCTTTATGTTGGTGGCTGGTCAGATTCTAATGCGCGGCATGTTGATAGGTAATGCATTAGGATTGCTATTGGGATATCTACAGCAGCATTTTCATTGGGTAAAGCTCAATCCCGAAACTTACTATGTTAGTGCTGTTCCCATCCATTTCAACGTATGTAGTATTTTGTTGTTGAATGTTGGAGTGTTTGTTGTTTGCATGTTGGTGCTATTGGTTCCGGCGTGGATTGTAGGCCGGAAGATAACACCGATAGAGGCCATTCGGTTTGAGTAGGGCTTTTATTCGTATCTCAAGGCGGAGATGGGATCCATATTGGCAGCCTTTTTGGCAGGATACCATCCGAAGAAAATACCTGTGAAGGCGCATACCAGGAAGGAGGCGACAATAGCAGTTTCGCTTACCACATAGGGCATATTCATCAGTTTGGAGGCCACATACGAGATAATCAGGCCCAGCACAATGCCAATTACACCGCCAATTAAGCTTAGAATTACACTTTCACAGAGAAATTGCATTTTGATATCTCTGTTGTGGGCGCCGATAGCCATGCGCAGACCGATCTCTTTGGTTCGTTCGGTAACGGTTACATACATGATATTCATAATGCCGATACCGCCGACAACCAGGGAGATGGATGCGATGGCGGCCAGCAGAACGGTCATCATTTGGCTGACGGAACTCATGGTGGAGACCAGTTCCTCTTGAGTACGGATGTCGAAATCATCAGAGGCACCGCTTTTGATACCATGGTTGCTGCGCAGGATGTAGGTGATTTCTGTGGCGGCCAGTTCAGACTCCTCCTCAGAGGTGGCGGAGGCGAACATCATGTTGAAATAGGTGATGCCCAGAAAGCGTTTCTGGATAGTGGTGTAGGGGGCCAGCACAATGTCGTCCTGATCGTCGCCCATGCCGTTTTGTCCCTTTTCTTCCAGTATGCCAATCACCATCATGGGAATGGAGCCGAAGCGTATGGTTTTCCCAATAGGGCTTTCACCATTGGTAAACAAAGCATCCACAACGGTTTGTCCGATGACGCAGACCTTATTGTATTTATTCACATCGTCATCTGTGAACATCACACCCTCTTTCAATCCATATTTACGGATTTCAAGGTAGGAGGGACTCACGCCACTAATGGAGCAACTATGGTTATTATTTCCGTAAATCAACTGTTTGTTAGTACTCACGTTTGGGGAGACGGCAGCCACATAGCGGGTGTTGTTTTTCAGTGATTCCAGATCTTTGTTATCCAAGGATTTGGAGGAGGACATACCCATATCGACGCCACCTCTGTGCTGGCGGGCGGGCATAATCATGATCATGTTAGATCCCATGGAAGATAGCTCTTCGTGTACGCTTTGTGTAGAGGCTTGACCGATGCTTACCATAGCGATGACGGAGGCGATACCGATGACGATGCCGAGCATAGTAAGGATGGTTCGCATCTTGTTGCGGAACAAAGAGTTGATGGCTATTTTGATAAGATTACCGATATTCATAAGTTAGGCTTCTTGTTGGTTATTAAGGGAGGCCAGCGCTTCAGCGGCTGATTGTGTGTTGATGGGGGCGTCCTCCATAATCTGTCCGTCCATCAGTCTGATTTTGCGGGTGGTGAAAGTGGCGATATCAGGCTCGTGTGTCACGAAGGCGATGGTTTTGCCCTGGTTGTGCAGGTCTTGAAAGAGGCTCATAATCTCGTATGAGGTGCGGGTGTCAAGGTTGCCAGTTGCCTCATCGGCCAAGAGTATGACTGGGTCGTTGACCAATGCGCGGGCAATGGCCACGCGTTGTTGCTGACCGCCAGAGAGTTGGTTGGGCATGTGTTCCATGCGGTTTTCCAAGCCGACGAGTTTCAGCGCAGCCTCTGCCCGCTCGCGTCGTTCCTTGGCAGGGATGCTATTGTTGTAGAATAAGGGCAGTTCCACATTTTCAATGGCAGTGGTGCGCGCCAACAAGTTGTAGTTTTGGAAAACAAAGCCAATTTTGCGATTGCGCAGTGTTGATAGCTCGTTTTTACTCAAGCTCCCGATAGAAACACCGTCAATGATGTAGTCGCCTGCACTTGGAGTGTCCAAACAGCCCAGAATGTTGAGCAGGGTGGACTTTCCCGAGCCGCTGGTACCCATGATGCTTACAAATTCGCCTTCAGTGATGGAGAAGGAGATTCCTCGCAGTGCGTGCACATCCTCACTGCCAACGCGAAAAACACGTTCCAGTTTTTCCACTCGTAAGATATCCTTTGCCATGACTATCGCTCCTTTTTTTCGGGTCTTCCAGGCATGAATGGATTACCGTTATTTCCCGTTTGCTTTCCTTGTGGGGCACTGCCAATTTCGCTGGTTCCTGTCACTACTTCTTCACCCAACTTCAGTCCATCGGTAATTAGGGTCTTCACCCCATTGTTCAATCCTATGGTGACACTAATCTGCTCAAAGGCTTTGTCTCGTTTCACCCAAATGGTTTTTTTCGTTACATCTTTCAAGCCTCTTGTGAGTTCTTCTTGATTTTTATACAATGAATTGAAGGAAAACCCTTTTTTTTCGTAAAGCTTCATTACATCAGGCTCAATGGAGGAGTAGAGGGCGGTCATGGGAATACACACGCCACTCTCTTTTTTGGTGGTGATGCTTACGTTGGCCGTCATGCCAGGAAAGAGCTTTGTGTCGGGGTTGGGGGCATTGATGATAACCGTATAAGTGACCACATTGGAGGTGACAGTGGGGTTAATGCGGACCTCCTTTACGCTGCCTGAAAATACATCTTCAGGGAAAGCATCTACTGTGAAGGTGACAGGCTGACCAGCCTTCACTTCGCCGATGTCCGCCTCATCCACCGAAGCTTCCACTTGCATTTGGGTGAGGTCGTTGGCGATGGTGAATAGGGTAGGGGTGTTGAAGGATGAGGCCACGGTTTGGCCCTCCTCTACAGCTTTGTCCATGATGACACCGTCAATCGGGGAGTAGATGGTGGCGTACGAGAGGTTTGTTTGGGCGCGTGACAATTCTGATTGGGCAGTCTTGAGTTGGTTTTTGGCCAAATTCAAGGAGTTGACAGAAGATTCGTAGGCTTCCTGTGTGGCCGCCTTGTTGTCGTATAGCGCTTTAATACGGTCGTATTGTTGCTGGGCCAGCGTCAGATTACTCTTGGCATTCGACACGCTGGTCTGTGCTTGGGTGAGCTGTTCGTTGAGGTTAGAACGGTCGAGTTCAGCCAGCAGTTGACCCTTTTTCACTACCGAGTTGAAGTCCACATAAATGTGCTGAACAATACCAGACACCTGTGTACCCACATCCACTTTATAAACCGGTTGCAGTTCACCTGTGGCAGTTACGGTAACCTCAATGCTGTCCATAGTACTGCGTTCCGTGTTGATGACCGTTTCAGAGTGCTTACTTTTCCTAAACACCAAAAATAGTATCAAGGCAAGTAAAAGAATACATGCTATAATGATGGCCCACTTGGCTTTCTTTGAAATTTTATTTGACATATATAATTGGATTTTAATAGTTTTCGGTAGATAAAAAGCATTATAGTTTTACTTCTTTGCCCATCATCACATCCAGAATTTTGCGTTCCAGCACATAGGTGTATTTGGCTTGCATGTACTTATTCAACTGATTCAAGAAGTTGGTTTGCTGTTGGATGAGATCCACAGCGGTGATGGAACCATATTTGAACTTGAAGCTATAGGCATTGAAGTTAGCCTCGTAGGCATCTTTTTGTGCTTCTGCCACCGAGTAGTTGTTCTGTGCCGATAGAACATCAATATAGTATTGTTGCAGTTCTCTGTTGATTTGGTTTTTAATTTCCATATTGTTCAATTCAGCCTGTTGAACGCGCAGTTGGGCTTGCTGTACATTATGTCGCACGTCGCTGCGTTGGTAGATGGGAATACTGAGGTTCAAGCCTACATTTTCGCCTAAGCCATGCCATAGTTGCGTTCCCCATGGATCATTCTCAGTTTGGTTGGAGTTGTTATAACCAGTGCTCACGCCAGCGCTCAGGGAGAGGGAAGGGTAGTAGTTGGCTCTTTGGATTTTGACGTTGTAGTTGGCGTCGGTGATATCGTTTTCACTGATTTTCAACTCTGGCAGATACGATTGGGCATTGTTCATCATCTCCTCCAGGGATGGCATCTCCAGATTCTTGAAGAGTGTGGCACTGTCGGGTTTAATAATGGAAATCTCCCTGCTGGGCTCAATAGACAGAAGTTGCTTGAGAGACAAAAAATTGTTTTGGATGTTCAAGCGAGTGTTGTTCACATTCAGGCTGTCAGATATGTATTGGGCTTGCAGCATCTTGTAGTCACTTTCCAGAATTTGTCCCACCTGGAACTGTTGTGCACCCTGTTGCATCTGTTCACGGCTGCTGACCACCACTTTCTGTTGGTATTCCAGCAGGTCTTCGTTCATCATTACGGCAAGGAAAGCCTGAATGATGGAAATGCGGATATTGTTGCGGTTTTTCTCCACCTCCAGTTGTGATTGTTCTACGGCAAGCTTGCTCTGTTGTATGGCATTGTAGTTGCTCAAGCCATTGAAGAGGCTCATGCCGGCATTGATGCCATAGCCACCATTCCAAGAGACCGATTTCTGGTAATTGTTGGCACTGAAACCTTGTGAGGCGGAGGCGGACACGGAAGGGGCGATGTGTTCTTTGGCCGACTTGAGGCTTATCTCCGAGGATGAGACATTCAGCGCTGCACTCTGAAGAGAGTAGTTGTACGCTTCAGCATATTGAATGCATTCTTCAAGGGAGAAAGTATGCTTGTCAGCGGGGGGCTGAGCCGTTGACGAAACTGATAAGTAGATGATTATCAACAAGAAGGGAATTATACACTTATACATATAAAGAAATATTAAAGAAGTAGTGACTATAAAAATGGTGCGAAGTTTAAAAGGGGAGAAAAAAATGATAAAAGATTAAAAAAAGCAGAGCGAATGGAAAAACCGTTTCGTTCTGCTTTGGTGTTGGCGGAAAGTGAGGGATTCGAACCCTTGGCCAGCCTTTTTATCACACCTTGCTCCTCTAATTCCGAGAACATTTTACTTATTTCCTTATCTGAACTGATGTCGAGAAAATCGGATACAAAGAAAACACTCTCATCATCCATTTTTTCAATTTTCAACCTTAAGTTTTTACGTTTCATGACTCTTTAAATTACGCTGCAAAAATATAAAAAAATGGAGAAAACTTTGCAATAATTTTCTCCATTCTCTATTTTGCCCGCCGTTCTATGGTGGACTGGTTAGACGAACCCATTGACCGCAATGCCGAGGGACTTTTTGACCTCGCCGCCAAATTTTGGGGTGACGAGTGCCTGGTCAATTTTTTTGGGACAAAAAGTTGACACGGAGCGGAGTGTTTGTATTTCATAGCGAATTGAATTTCGGTCTGTTGACGCCTAATGTTAACAGATAATTGTGTATATGTTGGTTGGCAAAGTTGCTTTTGGGATGTTGATTCCGCCTTTTTTTGTGCGAATACTCTTGTAGAGCAGTGTTTTTTTCAAAAATAAAAATATAACGTGCTGATTTTCAGTGTAAAAATTATTTTTAATTGTCGCTGGGGTTGCAATAATTTTTTTTATATCTTTACAACGAGAAATTAGTGACCAATATAGGTCAGAGAACAATTAACAATTAAAAACAAAATGTATGAGAAATGTAAAAATACTCTTTAAAATATTGGTTTTATCTATTTTGTTCGCAGTTGTTTTTCCCACTGCCTCCGCCCAAGGTGAGTGGAAGTGGGCGCATCACTGGACGGGCAGTGGTGGCGACTTGACCAACATTTTCAATAATATTACAAATACTGCCTTTGATGAGGAGGGCAATGTTTACGTATATGGCACGATGGGTGGCAATGTCAGGTTAGACGGGGAAATGCTTATGTTTTCAAGTAATTCGGATGTGATAACTACTTCAGAGCATTCTATCTTATTGGCCAAATTTGACACTTTGGGAACAATGCTATGGTATAAAGTGATAAAGTGCCAAGGCGACTATTGGTCCATTCCTAAATGGATGACTGTGAAAAACGATAGGATATATATTACCGGAATAACGGGTATGTGGACCGATAGATATTACTGGTTGTATTACATAGACACTTTGATAACGAAAGAAGATGTGTTGAGTTTGCCTGCTTCGGAAAGGAAACCGCCCTACAAACGCAGTCGTTGGACATTCTTTTCCCAATTGGATTTGGACGGAAACCGAATAGAAGACCATTTCGTGGAAACATATACAAGGGAATATCATGAGAGCGGTAATAATTACGTAAGAGGCGTGAAACCTTTAACTACGGATGAACACACATTTATATCACCTATGCACGTGGATGATGCGGGAAATGTCTATCTGTTCGCACGTATAGAATACGCAGGGAATGAGGAAGATCCCTACACCGTAGTCATAGACGGGGATTCCTCTAAAACGTATGACCTTTTTTTGCCTGGAAGCAGCTGTGGAAGTAAGAGCTTGCACAATGTGATGATTTACAAATTTACACCAAACTGGGAGTTGGATTTTGCCAAGCTGATGGTGCAAAACACCGAAGGAATTGCTATCTCTTGGGAATTTGCACACGACAGTATTAACCCTGCGTATTACATCTATCCCGAATGGTTGTCATACGATCAGGAGGGTAATATGTATATTTCTGGTTTTGTGACGATTGGACTGTCTGTTTACGGAGCATCTTTGCATCAGTATCCTATTCGCATTTTTTTTGACAGTTTGCATTATGCAACCATAAATGATAGAAGTGGCACAAAAAGATTGAATTTTATCATAAAATACAATAGTACAGGTGATGTTGTATGGTCTAATCAAATTTTTACTATTGGAGACATTGAAGGTCCTTCATATTCTTATGCGGAATGGAGAGGAAGTTGCATTGACAATGACCATCTCTATTTATTGGGATCTGCCGCCTATAATTCAGGTTCTTCCGCTAAAATTTATTTTGATGATGAGAGCAATTTCTTGCAAAGGTTTGTTTCTGATGGTAGTATCAGTTTTTTTGTAGCCTTAGGCAAAAATAACGGTCAATACATTTCTCAAGGAATTGTTCCTGCTTTTGAAGCTATGGCAAGCAAGACCCCTGCCATTATCGGTAATAGAGTGTTTGCAACTGCTTCGTTCAACAATTCAGGTAATATTTTATTGACCGAATGGCGAAATGACGGACTTGTTGTTAATAAGGATACGATTCATTGTGTTGATTCATATGTTTATTATTCTCAGGGTGTTACGACGGATAACAATGCTTGCCTTTTGCTGTCAATTCTCTCCTATTCACCAGTTTCTTTTAGTAATAATATTGTTGCCAACTGCAACAATCAACCCAATAGCAATGCTGTTTTTGCGCTATATCATAATCCTGAATTTTCCACACCGTACGTGGGAATTTCCAGTTATGGAAATAAACAATCAAATTTGAGAATCTGGCCCAATCCCGTAAATAATTTCCTTAATGTTGTAGGTGACAGTAATCCTATTGACTATATTACCGTTATGGATTTGAGTGGAAAAATCCTTATGCGGAAAAATGTTGGAAACAACAATACAATTTTAAATGTATCTCTCTTGCCTGTTGGAACTTATCTTTTGGAAACAGTTTGCAAAGGGGAAATTTCTGTGAAAAAATTTGTCAAACAAAATATGTACTAGCCAAAACAATGTCGATATGAAAAAGATTTTACTATTTCTGTTGTTGTCGCTGCTATTCTTTGGCGGCAACATTATGGCACAGGTGCAACAAGAATGTGACCTGTATCTTAACACGGACTTCGATTCCGACTGCTTGCTTGATGATTACCTGGAAAGGTTCCCCGAACTTTTGGAGCTTGGGTCAGATGAGTGTATGCTGGCTTGTAGGGGCAACACGGTACAATATACGGCCGTCTGTCCGAATGGCATTCAGTATTCGTGGAACATTATTGGTGCTCAAAACTACACTCTAATCAACCAAAACCGCACGGCCGTTGTCACGTGGGGAAATGGAAATATAGGGAATGTCTCAGTGTCTGTGCTGACAACGGACTCCATAACTTGCTCAATAGAAACGTGCGTTTTCCTGATGGAGTCTCCTGTGGCTGCCTGTTCCTCGGTACCCCTGTATTATTACGAACAATCAAATAAAGTTATAGAGATTTGTTTTGGAGAGACTATTGATTTTACGGATATGAGCAGCGCAGGGCGCACACCCATTACTGGATATTTCTGGGAAAGCGATTTTGGCACTGCCTCGTCTCAGAACTATTCACTTACTCCATCTCAGGAAGGCGAGTTCAAACTCAACCATTGTGTGTGGAACGAGTGCGGTTGCAGTGATTGCGAGACAATTATAATCAGAGTGCTGCCAAGGGTTGAACTTGAATTGTCTTGTCACGGGACTGTTTGCCAGAACACCACAGCCACCTACACAATTAACAGTCCCAACTGTTGGGAGTATATTTGGAGTGTCGAAGGCGGCACGTTTTCAGGACAGGGGTCTCCTACCATTACCGTTGACTGGGGAAGCCCCGCTTCGGGATACGGTGTGATTTCCTTGGACTCCTATTCCTGCGAAACCGAATGCAAATCCCTCCTTTCAGTGAAAATCCCCGTCATAGTCAATAATGCCGAGATTATCGGTCCTGACGAAATATGTGTAGGGGAGGTTCAGCAATATGAACTCCCGATGTGGGGATCTACCATGTACCAATGGGGGGCCACCCCAAACAATAACAACGAAGTAATTGAGCATAATGCTGAATTCCTGAACCAGTATTTGCTGGAGTTTACCCATCCGGGAACTTATACAATAGAGGCAAGATATGTTTGCGATTTTTTGGAGTGCGGACCTTTCCATACGCAGAAAACAATTGTGGTCAAGGATACGATGAGCATTCGATCCACGGACAGCGTGATTTGCAAGGGGAATACGGGACATTACACCACTTGGCACGGCAATGCGGTGTCTTGGCAGGTATATAATCAAAACAATCAATATGTTTTTGGCACCAATGGTGTTTCTTTGAACTACAACTTCTTAATTCCTGGCAAATACAGGATTGTGGCTTCCAACACCGCTGTTTATTGCAAAGATGCGGAGTTTTTTGTCACCGTGTTGGACAATCCTCCGGCACTGACATTTGTTCAAGGCCCTAATGATGCTTGTCCAAAAAGTTCCATACTATTGTCGGCCACCCCAACCCAACCCAACTACTTTCTGCAGTGGCAACCATTGTGCCCATCGGCAACACCTTCATCTGTAGATGGAGAAGAGGTTACTATTAATTATGATACTGAAGTGTGTGATGTGGCTGTTTATCAGGTGGACAATGAGTATGGGTGTCGTTCGGAGGCATATATTCATACGGTGGATACATTCCGTCTTGCCCCGTTCTCAGTGCCAGCCATTTCTCATGTATGTGCTGGAGCATTTGTTGATATGAGTGTGGCAGACCAGTCCGCTAATGTCACATACGAGTGGACAATATCACCTGCCAATGCTGCATCTGTTAACGGTAGTCATTTTTCAAATCAAGTTCGAATACTGACAAATTATCTTGACAATTTGCCAGTTATTGCAACTGTCACACTGAAACGTACATATTGCTCCAATATGGTGGAATATGAAACAGCACAGATTTCTATTGAAAATGTGACGGTCTCTGTGGATTACGAGGATACTATATGTAATAATACGAGAGACTATTTTTATGCCTCAGGAATCCACGTTGACAATTACTACACTTGGGTGATGGATGGCACGGACACTCATCATGGCTATAATACAAGTTATTATTTCGGGACACCAGGCACACATAATTTCACCCTTACCTACCGACCTGATCCTCATTGTAATGCCGCTACTGTCAGCGGGCAAGTGTTTGTTGTTGACAGGCCCTCTGTTTCCATAACTGCCATCAATGACACAACATTAAGTGTTGCGCAGCAGGCAAACGTTACCTATTCTTGGACGTTTAATGGGGATACAATACCCAATATGCACGATACTGTTTGTTTTGTAGGGGATACAGGTGAGTTTTGCTGCATAGTCACCAGCACTATACCCCCATATTGCAGTAACATAGTATGCTATTCAAACGAACCTTCTGGACCATCTCAGCCAGACACCTGCTTGCCGTTGGAGTTGACAGATTCTCTCATCTCTTGCAACGAAGCCGTAATTAAAGCTGTCAATCCAACAAATGCAACAATTTCTTGGGGTATTTCTTCGCAGTATGGGTACTGCTTACCCTCATCTTCAACAGACTCAACCATAGCCTATTTTAGGAAAGAAGGAATTTATTATATTTCCGCATATATGGTGGATAATGGGCAGTGCTATAGAGGCCATATTTATGATACCATTAATTGTATTCCTGGAATGAAGGTGCGCTATGATTGTGATGGTCATCTTATTATATATGATACTTCCAAATATCGTGATGGCTTTACTATTCCTGACCGTAATATCACCATAGACGGGACGAATATATCAGTTCCTCTACCAGGTCCAAATCTCACCATATCTATCCCAATAGCTAACTTGCCCCATGGGCAATATACAGTGACTATGAATATGGGTATGGATGTTTCGTGCTCCGTGTCTAGAGACTTTACTTTTGAGGGAAATCCAATTATTGACAGTATTACTATCCGTCGGTATATGTGTGAGGGTATGCCATTTCAATTCTCTGCAAATACATCTGGAAACATTGCACAATACTATTGGAATTTTGGTGATGGTTCTTCCAATATGGGGGATGAAATACATCATACTTATTCGTTCGTTTCTTCAGGAAGAAAAGTCATTCTTACAATTATAGATTCTTCGGGATGTACAGCAACTGATTCGGCGTACGTTTATTTGGGCCATAATTATTTAACAGGCACTTTGAATGCTTTTGATTCTATTCCAGTCTGTCCTGGACAAAATAGGACTATAATATACAATCCTGATGCTAATGTTAACGACTATTATTGGAATCATAGTCCAAATTCAACATCAGAAAACCAGTATAATACTACATTAACAGGAGACTACTATTTGTACATTGAGACTTCTGATTTTGGGTGTCGTGCAGAACGGATGTGTAATGTGGGATTCCTAAATGCGCCTACGGCCAGAATAACCGGAAATACGGAATACTGTTTAGACGAACTTGTCAAACTCAATGGCAACACAGGAAACTCCAACACGTACCTCTGGTATGTGTTCGATCAAGATAACACCTGTGTTTACACTTCCACATCTTCCATAATCAGATTCACACCTGGTGCCGCCGGTAATTACACGGTGATGTTAAACGTGACAAGCCCAGACAACTGCTCTGCACAAGCGGTTTACAACTTCGTGGTACATCCACGCCCGGCCGCACCTAAAATCATCGTGTCTGGTTGTATTCACATACCCCCTGTGCAAGCAATATGTGTTTCGGGAGAAAGTTTGCTGTGGAGCAATGGGTATAATGGCACTCAAGCCGATTATTACACAGATGGGTACATTTCAGCATACTATGTAGATGCAACAACGGGATGTCCTTCCGAAAAAGCATTCGAATACATCATTCCAGCACCTAATTATGACGCATTGCTGACAGGCTGCTACAAGATCTGTCCTGATTCTTTATGGACTAAATTGCCTGTTTATGGTTTTTATCCGTATTATCCCTCTCAGATGCAATGGTTTTGGAGATATTTTGGGCAAGGAATAATAGACCAGGGCACAGACTTGAGTCCTTTATTGTCATTGAACGGCTATGGTACCTATCAGATGGTAACAGAATACGGCGATGGTTGTGAGGTCAAATCCCCCGAGTTGCAAATTGAAGAGAGAGTATTGTCCTTGCGAAAAAATAGAGTTGATGCCTGAAAAAATGTATTGTTATGTGGAGGACTGTAAAATATATTACCATTTGTCTTATACTGTTTCAAATCAAGGTTCCGATACTGTTTCGTTCAGCTATATGCAAGTCTCACCGAGTGGTGTTCTGGTAAGTACAACAGGACTGCCAATGACAATCCCGCCTGGAGAAAGCAGGTTCTTTGAGTTTGACGTGTTGGTTACGGAATTTATGAACGGAACATTGCATTTCTCTTTTATCGATCCAGAAACGGGTTGTGAGAAGCAATACTCGGATACGTTACTCCTTGAAACTTGTATGGATGAAGAATGTGATATTAGTGAAGATTGTTCATTTGAATTTAATCCAGAAATAAGCACGCCGCATCAATCCTCTTATTTCAATTTTTTCTTTAACGTTCCTGGTGCAGTTCAGTTAGTATCTATATGGAGCGTTCCACCACAAATCGTCAATTACACGTCATCTTCTTCATTAGACATAAATGGCCTTATGATGTTTGACTATGCCCGATTGAGTCAGATGGCAGTAAACGATGAGTATGTTTGTTTCCATGTTGTAGTTTGTTTTGAAGAAAACAGGCTATGCCATGCCAAACTGTGTATTCACGCAAAGATGCTACGGGATATGATTCCAGATGATTATCGCCAATTCTCCGATTCTTCCATGGCAGACAATGACTCTACAAGAAGTCTCCGCTTCAATATGGATGTTCAGCAAGAATACAAACCGTATCTTGCACCCAACCCCGCACATAACGAGGTGATGGTGATGGGCATTGCACCTGAGGAGGTGGCTGAAATCACAGTTCTAACTTTGCAGGGCGGACAGGTCGCTGTATTCCGCAACGATTATCGATTCAATGTCAGTCGTCTGGCCAAAGCAACCTATATTGTCCGTGTGATTACCACTGACAGAAAAGTCCACTATCTGAAACTGGTGAAACAATAGTGTATTCCTATTACAACAATATTCAAAGAGGGCTTTCGGGTCCTCTTTTTTTATGCGCTTCAGCATTAGCAAGAATCCAGGATTGTTGACTTTAAGGTATTCTTCAATAATGCAACGGTAATTATCAGTAATCAAGACCCTTCGCTTATCCTCCGTTTTCTTTTTGATTTTGGCGAAATGATTTTCTTTGCAGTAACATTTTTCAATCATCCAATTGAAAAAAGCACTTCCGTTTTTGATGTATCCGTTATATGTGTAGGTGGATATTTCATCGCCGTTGCTTGACTTTCGCTCGAAATAAACGTGATCCATAAATTTCACAATCATTGCGTGTGAAATCATAGATGAATAGATGCCGGGCCTCTGTTTGTCCATCCATTCGGAGAATATCTTGATGAATGATTTGTATGAGCGGGCTGTGGCTTCACGTTGTGTCCGTTCAGTTTCCTCAATATATTTCCTGCACACTTCGCTAATCGGTGTGTACATACGTGAATCCTCACCCTCGAAATAAGGGTTCCAGCCAGTGGAAAGTTTCATATTCAAAGCAATGATGATATTGTTGATATGCCGTTTTGCCTCCGTCTTGGTGGAATAACGGCGGATAAGCCGTTCCAGTCGGATTTTCTTTCTTGCGAGCTGTTGAGTTTGAGGATTTTCCACATAATACTCAATGAGCCATCCGGACTTGTTGGTTTTCAGAGTTGCTGGCAAGAAGTTGACAGCGGAATACTCGGAAGATACTGCTAACCTGTTGTAATGATTTGACATTTTTTTTGGTTTTGCGGTATTTGAGTTTCAAAATGCCACAAAACCAAAAAAATGGTTCTGTCTCGTTTCTGTCTCAGTTTTCAAGCAAGAACCAGTAACTTGTTGCTGCAAATTACTGGTTCTAACCGAGTTATAACGTTTTGCGGAAAGTGAGGGATTCGAACCCCCGGTAGTTGTGACACTACGGCGGTTTTCGAAACCGCTGCCTTAAGCCACTCGGCCAACTTTCCATTTTGGGCGCGCAAAAGTATATAATTTTTCGTTTTGCTCATCATATCTCCGGTTTTTTTTGTCCGATATATTTTTCTGTGAACACTTTGCGCTGGGTGAAGAGCAGGATGGCGGCCAAGATGGCACCGCACACATCGGAGATCGTGGCAGCTGCCCATACACCGGTCAGACCATTGCCGCCCGCTTTGACAAACAAGAGGGGGATAAGGAAGCTCATGGGTACCAAGAAGAGCACTTGTCGCGATAAGCTGGTAGTGATGGCAATCCAGGGTTTGTCAATGGATTGGAAGAAGTTGGAGTTGGTGATGGTGAAGCCTATCAGGGGGAACATTACCATCATAAAGCGCATGGCGGGGATAGAGATTTGAATCAGATTGGTGTCGGAGGTAAAGATGCGCATCAAGTATTGAGGGAAGGCGCAGGAGATGATGCTGCCAGCGAGGCCAACCAGCACGGTGATTTTCATTGTGAGCAGGAAAACTTCCTTCAGTCTGTCGGGGCGGCCAGCGCCGTAGTTATAACCGGCAATGGGCTGCATGCCCTGGCAGATACCAAGGATGAGCAGTACGAGGAAGTTGCCATAGGTGTTGACAAGTCCGCAGGCACCCACCGCAAAGTCGCCGCCATAATGCAGCAATTGGTGATTGATGATGCCCACAACCCCGGCGGCGGCCACGTTCATCAGAAACGGGCTAAGTCCTATCATAGTGATATTGCGGAAGATATAACCTCTTGGGCGCCAGGCATGGGCTCGAAAATGAATGAACGACTTGGGGTTGATGAAGTGGATAATGGAGATAACGGAAGTGATGAACATAGAGATAGTGGAGGCTGCTGCCGCACCGGCAATGCCCCACTTGAATCCGAAGATGAAGACGGGGTCGAGAATAATGTTCAGAATGGCACCGCCGCCCAGCACAAACATGGATTTTAAGGGATATCCGGAAGCCCTCATCAGGCTGGTGAGGTTGAACGTGATGGTTGTCAAAAACATGCCGGGAAGAATAATCAGCATATATTCA
The DNA here is from genome assembly GCA_937901455.1 of uncultured Bacteroidales bacterium. Classification (GTDB taxonomy): domain Bacteria; phylum Bacteroidota; class Bacteroidia; order Bacteroidales; family WCHB1-69; genus F23-D06. The sequence continues at coordinate 20,470 of CALDIA010000177.1, forward strand.
CGGGCGTATTGCAGCGTGTTGGCGGTGGCGCCGAAACGCATCAGGATGGGGTCCATGAACAAGTAGCTGCAAAACATCACGATGAGTCCTAAACCAAGGGTTAAAATCATGCTGTTTCCCAATATGTTCTCCGCCCATTCTACATCTTTTTTGCCCAATACGATAGACATACGGGAGGCCGAGCCCACGCCCACCAGCGCCCCGAAAGCGTGGATGATGTTCATCATGGGCATGGTAATGACAAGTCCGGCGATGGCCAAAGGCCCCACGCCGTTTCCAATAAAGATACGGTCGGCAATATTGTACAAGGATGCGATAACCTGACTGATTACTGCTGGCAAAGCATAAAACCACAAAAGACTTTTAATGTCTTTTGTTTCAAGCTCTTTTGTTTTATCAATCGAATCAAATCCTGCCATTGTTAATAGAGCCGCAAAAATATAAAAAAAATGCAGACGAGCGCGGACATATCAAATAAAAACACTACTTTTGCAGTTTTAACTTTAATGTCTATCAGAGACGTTGAAAGGGTTTTGTTAGAAATGTTTTCAAATTTTTAAAATATGCCTCAAATATCTAAAAAAGGCCAGACCATGCCTTCTTCTCCCATTCGTAAATTGGTCCCCTATTCAGATGCTGCGAAGGCTCGCGGCATTCATGTTTACCATTTGAACATCGGTCAGCCTGACATTGAAACGCCAAAAGGAGCCCGCGAGGCTGTCCGCAATGCGGATATCCCTGTCATTGCCTATACCCATTCGGCTGGAAATATCAGTTATCGTAAGAAATTGGTGGCGTATTACCATAGTGTGGGTATTGATATTACCCCCGATGAGATTCTTATCACTACCGGTGGTAGCGAAGGCTTGTTGTTTGCTTTCAACAGCTGTATGGATCCCGGCGATGAGATCATTATCCCCGAACCGTTCTATGCCAACTATAATGGTTTCGCCGTTACTTGCGGGGTGGTAGTGAAACCCATCGTGTCAACCATTGAGAATGGTTTTGCCCTCCCTTCTATCGAAGAGTTTGAAAAGATTATCTCCCCGAAGACCAAGGCTATTATGATCTGCAACCCGAATAATCCAACAGGTTATCTCTATTCCAAAGAGGAAATTCTCAAATTGGGTGAAATTGCCAAGAAGCATGACCTTTTCCTCTTCGCAGACGAGGTGTATCGTGAGTTCTGCTACGATGGTGTGGAGCATTTTTCTGTGATGCAGTTGACGGATATCGCACAAAATGTAGTGCTTTTGGATTCTGTTTCCAAGCGTTACAGTGCATGCGGTGTTAGAACCGGCGCACTCATCACCCATAACAAGGAAGTGTACAACACCGCCATGAAATTTGCCCAAGCTCGATTGAGTCCACCTACATACGGTCAGGTTCTTGGTGAAGCTGCAATAGACACCCCGAAGGAATATTTTGATGCAGTCATTACCGACTATGTGGCCCGTCGAAACACTATTGTGAATGGTGTGAACAACATACCAGGCTGCTTCGTGCCCATGCCGAAGGGCGCCTTCTATTGTGTGGCCCGTCTGCCCATTGATGATTCCGACCGCTTTTGCAGATGGTTGTTAGAAGACTTCAACTATAACGGGGAGACCGTCATGATGGCGCCTGCCACTGGCTTTTATTCTTCACCAGGCAAGGGCAAGAACGAAGTCCGTATCAGCTATTGCTTGAATGTGAACGACCTTGCCAAAGCTGTAAAATGTCTGGAAGAGGCCTTGAAAGTTTACCCTGGCAGAACCAACTAAAGGGTGTAAACGTATGGTTTTCGATAAAGCGCACAAACATCATTGTGCGCTTTTTTTGATTCCCGCCATTACAATAAAAAACGTATTTTTGCGTATTCTTTTAGATTCGAATATTATAGTTTTTCATTCAGTTAGCCGGCAATGAAGTTTTTTAAAAGATTTCTCCTATGGGTATGGATAGCGCTGGGTATCACAGCGGTCTGCACACAGTGTGACCGTAATAATACTATAGAAGACAAACTCGTATTCTCTTCGGATACGGTGTTTTTTGATACGGTGTTCACTTCTGTTGCGACCATCACCCGCGATGTTAGGGTTATCAATCCCACGAATGAGCCCATCATGGTGGATATTCGTCTGGCGGGCGGACAACTTTCGCCTTACAGTATTAATGTGGATGGAGAGGCGGGTTATGAGTTTCACGATGTTGTGATTCCTGCCCGAGACAGTGTTTTTGTGTTTGTCAGAGCCCTCATTAATCCCAACGACCAGAACAATCCATATTTGATTACCGACTCCATTCTCTTTTCTAACCAGCAGTTTGTTCAGCAGGTGCAATTGGTGGCCTTTGGGCAAGATGCCCATTTTATCCTGCCAGACCACATGACGGGTAGCATGCGCTATTATATTGTTGCCCATGAGCATGAAGTGGTGCATTGGACCAATGACAAACCATGGGTGATTTACGACTGGGCGGTGGTGGACTCTTTGGGGCAGTTGATCATTGACCCCGGTACCCGGATCTATGTGCACAAGGCTGGTGGACTGTGGGTGTACCGAGATGGCAATTTGCAGGTAAATGGTACCGTTGATGAGCCCGTGCTTTTTGCCGGAGACCGGCTGGAACCTTTCTATGCCTCTGATTACGCACAATGGAACCGGATCTGGATAAACGAAAGCTCCCATCAGGACAATGTAATCAACAATGCTATTATTACCAATGCAGCTATTGGGTTGCAGTGCTCGGCCATTATGGATTATAATACCGATCATCACAATAAGACGATTGTCAACAACAGCATCATCCACAACAATGCTGATGTGGGTGTTTTGGTGCGCTCCGCCAATATCGAACTCAATAATTGTCAGATCAGCAACAATGCAAATTACAGTGCCGTTTTCCAAGTGGGTAATTTCTCGCTGAATCACGTCACCATTTCCAACTATTCGGCGCACAGCCACCCCTCTTTGGTGGTGGGCAATTTCTTTGATAACCTTATGTTGAATGAGTCAGGCGAGTACGAAACAGTTTATTTGATTGGCGATGCCAATTTTAATTGTCGTAATAGTATTGTCTATGGCAACCGATTGGAAGGAGAGTTTGGTACATCTACTATGAATGAAGCACAAAATAACTATCATTTCGACCATTGCATCGTCAGGTACGACAACTATGACGAGCATTTTAGCCAATGTATGAATAAGGATCCGAAGTTTGTGAATAACTCCTTGCAGGATTGCAATCTTCAGGAAAACTCACCGGCTATTGATGCGGGCTCCAGTGACGTGGGGTTTACTACCGACTTGCTTGGCAGGCTTCGTAACGGTTTGCCAGACATTGGAGCCTTTGAATATTACCCTGTAGATAATGAATTGTTAAGAAGACTACTTTTACGAAAATAAAAAATTATGAGAAAGGCTATAATTCTTTTGTTAGTGTGTATGTTTTTAGCAATGTTGGGCAATGCCCAACAGCCTGAGCGTCAGTTTGAGACAGACCCTGTCATTTTGAATCGCATTGACGAGTGGCAGGACCTGAAGTTTGGATTCATGATGCATTGGGGTATTTATGCCCAGTGGGGTGTTGTGGAGTCTTGGTCGATCTGTAATGAACCGTGGATAGACCGCAAGGGGGAACCCTACACTGACTATAAGGCCCGTTATCAGGCACTCAACACAACTTTTAACCCCATCCATTTCAATCCTGATGAGTGGGCTGCTGCAGCCAAGGATGCCGGTATGAAATATTTTGTCTTTACCACCAAGCATCATGACGGTTTTTGTTTGTTTGACACTAAGGAGACATCCTATTCCACAACAGACCCAAGTTGTCCCTTTTCCACTGATTCCAAGGCTGATATTACCAAAGCAGTGGTGAATGCTTTCCGAGCGAAAGGACTCTGGACGGGCTTATACTTTTCAAAAGCAGATTGGCACAATGAAGACTATTGGGCACCCGAGTGGGCCACTCCCGACAGAAATGTGAACTATAATCCGGAGACCCATCCGGATCGTTGGCAGAATTTTTGTGACTTTACAGACCGGCAAATTCAGGAGTTGATGCACAATTATGGCGATATCGATCTGTTGTGGCTGGATGGCGGTTGGGTGCGTCCAGCGTGGAGCGTGGACGAGGAAGTGCGAGATTGGCTGGGCTGCCAAGGATGGATTCAGGACATCAACATGGAGAAGATCATCTCCAAGGCACGTCGCGACAATCCTGACTTGATAGTGGTTGATCGCACGGTGCATGGCAAATACGAGAATTATCGTACACCCGAACAAACTGTGCCCGATACCCTGCTTCCCTATCCGTGGGAAACTTGCATGTCGATGGGCGACTCATGGTCATACGTGGCCACCGACCGTTACAAGAGTACTACAAAACTTATCCATCTACTGGCCGATATTGTGGCAAAGGGAGGTAATTTTTTACTTAATGTGGGGCCTGGCCCTGATGGTACTTTGCCCGATACAGCCCTTGTTCGCATGAAAGAAATTGGGGCTTGGATGCGCGTCAATGGCAAGGCAATCTATGCCACTCGCCCATGCTATCCGTATAGCTATCAATCCATCCGTCTCACACAGACTAAACAAGGGCAGAAGTATGCGATTGTTCTGGTGCCTGAGGATACTCAATTATCTAAAAACTTTGAGCTTAAAAGCGACAAGCCTCTGAATGTTCGCACTGGAAAAACGCGTGTATTGGGATTTAAAGACAAGGCCTTCATTGCCAAAACAGGTGAGAATGCCTATCGAATCACTTTGCCTGAGAGTATATGCCAAAATGGAAAGCACGCTGTTGTGGTTGAGTTGTAGTTACCTGTCCGAAGCAAAACCATGCTAAGATATATCATCAAGAAGATATTGTATGGCCTGCTGCTCATGCTGGGGGTGGTCACGTTGGTATTCTTTCTGTTCACTGTGTTGCCTTCCGACCCTGCCCGTATGATGATGGGTCAGCGGAGCGATCTCCAGACGGAGGAAGCTATTCGAAAAGAGATGGGCCTGGATTTGCCTGTTGGCATACAATATTTAGCCTACTTGAATGATGTGTCGCCATTGTCGTGGTACAAAACGCAGGACAAGGAATCGTTTTTCTACTTGGATGACAATGACTATCATTATGTGAAGATTTTACCGCTTGGCAAATCGGCTGTGGTGTTGAAGGCACCCTATCTGCGTCGCTCCTACCAGAGCAAGCGGCCCGTGGTCAGCATCATTGGCGAGGCATTCCCCAAGACGGTATTGTTGGCCTTAGTCTCCATTTTCTTTGCCATGGTGGTTGGCATAGTGATAGGCATACTCTGTGCGCTTTTCAAGGATACTTGGTTCGACCATGTGGCGTTGGTATTCTCTGTTCTCGGCATGTCGGTACCATCCTTCTTTGCTGCCATCCTATTTGCCTGGATTTTTGCTTATCTGCTGGCTGACGTCACGGGCCTCAGCATGTTTGGAAGCCTTTACACGGTGGATGACTATGGTACTGGCCAGTTTTTGGACTTGAAAAATCTCATTTTGCCTGCCATCACGTTGGGGATACGTCCGCTCGCAGTAGTAGTGGAGCTTACCAAGAACTCACTTTTGGATGTGTTGTCGCAGGATTATATCCGCACAGCCAAGGCTAAGGGCTTGTCAAAGAAGGCTATCATCATCAAGCATTCGTTGAAAAATGCACTGAATCCAGTTATTACTGCAATATCGGGCTGGCTGGCAGGATTACTGGCCGGTGCTGTCTTTGTAGAGTATATCTTCGATTGGAAGGGCATGGGTGTTGTGATTGTGGATGCGCTTGACAAGTACGACTTCCCCGTGGTGATGGGCTCTTTGCTATATGTGTCCATCGTGCTTATTATAATAAATATAGTATGTGATATTATCTACGGTTGGCTTGACCCACGGGTGAGCTTGAATTAGTACCTTAGTATCATGCATAGAGAAAATCTGCAAAAATAAAAAGCGCCCGATTTCTCGAGCGCTTTTTTCAATATAGAGGTGATGACTATTCTTCGTCTTTGTTTTCCTCTTCGTATTTTTTGATGATTTCGCTTTGAACATCCGTGGGAACGGGTTGGTATTCGGCGAATTTCATGCTGTAGGAGGCACGTCCGGAGGTGATGGAGCTCAGTGTGGTGGAATATTTATTCATTTCTGCCAAAGGAATCTTGGCATGGATATTTTGGAAAGCTCCCTCGCTGTCCATGCCCATCATGATACCGCGACGGCCTTGTAGGTCGGTCATTACATCGCCCATTCTGTCGGCAGGCACGAAGATGTCCACATCGTAGATAGGTTCCAAAATCTTCGGACCGGCATTTTTGAAGGCCTCTTTGAAGGCGTTGCGGCCAGCCAGTTTGAATGCCAACTCGTTAGAGTCAACGGGGTGCATTTTACCATCGTAGATGTTGACCACGATATCGCGGGCATAGGAGCCAGTAAGCGGGCCCTCTTCCATCTTTTCCATAATACCTTTCAAGATAGCGGGCATGAAGCGTGCATCGATGGCACCACCTACGATACAGTTGTTATAAATCAATTTGCCACCCCAAGGCAGGTCGTAGGTTTCCGTGGCACGGATCGGGTATTTCGACTGGGTGGGCATGCCATCATAGTAAGATTCGATGAGCATGTGCACTTCGCCGAACTGACCGGAACCACCAGACTGTTTTTTGTGGCGGTACATGGCCTCTGCCGATTTGGTGATAGTCTCGCGATACGGAATCTTGGGAGCATAGTATTCAACTTCAATCTTGTTGAGTTTTTCAATCATCCATTTCACGATGTTGAGATGTTGCTCACCTTGACCGGAGATAATCATTTGTTTTAACTCTTTGGATTGTTCCATCAGGAAGGTGGGGTCAGTCTTGCGGATCTCATTCAAGGCTGCGCCCAGTTTCTCGTCGTCAGAGCTATTGATGGCTCTCACGGCCGTACGGAACTTAGGATCCGGATATACGGTCGGCTCAATCTGGTCTTCACCCTTGGCTACAAGGGTAGTGCCTGTCGGCGTGTTTTTCAGTTTGATGGTAGCCACCACATCGCCAGCCACGGCCTTCTCCACTTCTACTCTGTTCTTGCCGGCGAACACTAACAACTGGGAGATTCTCTCCTTGGTATTGGTGGTGGTGTTCAGTAAGTCGGCAGCTTTGTTAACTTCACCATCATAGATTTTGATGAAGGCGACTTCGCCCAAATGTTGCTCAATAGCAGTCTTGAAGACGAAACCTACAAACGGTTCGGCAGCGTTGCACTGGTGCTCGTTACCATTAGTGGCCTTGGTGGCAGGTGCCTCGTTGGGGGCAGGACAATTCTTCACAATCAAGTCTAACAAACGGTCAATGCCTTGGTCGTTCTTCGCAGCGATACAGATTACTGGGAAGGTGCCGCGGTTGGCAATACCCAACTTAAGACCTCTAATCATCTCTTCTTCAGAAAGGGTTCCTTCTTCGAAGAATTTGTCCATGAGGGCCTCATCGTTCTCGGCGGCAGCCTCTATCAACGCGTTGTGCATCTCCTCAGCCTTGTCCATTTGGTCGGCGGGAATATCCTCCACTACCATTTTGCCACCATTTGTCGGGAACTTCAGGAGCTTCATTTGCAGCAGGTCAATGACAGAGTCAAAGCCGATACCTGCATTAACGGGATATTGGAACGGCATCACGCTGCCTCCGAAATACTCTTTCAATTGGTGCAGTGTCTCGTCAAAATTGGCCTTTTCATGGTCAAGCTGATTGACAGCGAACATAACCGGCTTATGCATAGACTTGGTGTGGCGCCATTGAATTTCTGCGCCCACATCCACGCCGTTTTGTGCGTTAATTACCATAAGGGCGGTGTCCATCACGCGCAATGCGCCGATTGTCTCGCCAACGAAATCGTCAAATCCTGGACAGTCGATGATGTTTATCTTCTTGCCTTCAAATTCGGCATACATCACCGTGCTTTGAATGGACTGCTGTCTCTCCAACTCTACCTCTCTGTAGTCGGATATGGTGTTCTTGTCTTCTACCGTACCACGTCTGCTCACTACACCTCCGTGGAATGCCATGGCTTCTGCCACAGTCGTCTTACCCACACGGTTACCTCCTATGAGGGCAATATTTCTGATCTCGTTTGTTTGATAAACTTTCATTGTGTATTTGAATTAGATGATTTATATTTTTGCTTTAGATTTTTGCGGCCGCAAATATACACTTTTTTTGAATACTTTAAATATATATATCTTACTTTTCTGTATGTATAAGTTCAACTTGGAAAGTTATAAAAGCGGGTAAACAAACAAGCCCGCCGA
>CALDIA010000178.1 GCA_937901455.1 uncultured Bacteroidales bacterium
CGTTGTTTATTACTGGCAAATGATTGAAGATTATATAGATTTAATGTTCCTTTTAGCTCGTAATTCAGATGGAAGTTTAGAAGAAAAAATAGGGAAAAATATAACCTTAAAAGAACAAATCGAAGTTAACATTAAAAAAATAAATTCATATTTAGCCAAATATAATGAAACTCATTTAAAATCAATTTTAGCCAAATTTAAATATTTCTTAAGTAAAGTTCTTAAATATTTATACGTGGAAAGCAAAGGAAATGAAGATATACAAAAAAGAGATATATATAAACAATTAGAAGAAGCCACTAAATTACAAAAGGAAGTTCTTAATAAAGTAAAAGAAGCCAATATCAACGATCAAATTAAACAGGCGAAAGAATTTTTAAGTCAAATATGGTACGAAATGGGACAATACTACGAAATAATCGAACCCAAAACTGATAATTGTGAAAAATCATATTCCGAATCGGTTAATAATGATAATTCTAATATCCAAGCTTTGCTTGGTCTATCATATATATTAATGAATAGAGGGAAATATACTGAAGCACAGAATTATATAAATATGTTATTAAAAGAGGATGAATCTAATGAAGAAGCTTTGGCTTTATTAGTAAGTGTTTTAAATGCTAAAAAAGATAATGAAAGTGCTTTGGATTATTTAGTAGGCATGATACAAAAACAACCGAATTCATATCATTTAATAGAATTATATATTTCAATTTTATTAAGAAGTGGAGATATATCAAATGCAAAGGATATTTTATATAAAAGTGCCATCATTCAGGCTTGTCGTCGGTTGGCTCGTCCTTCAGTTCCTTTTCCACCTCATTCATGCCCTCCTTGAAGCTCTTGACGCCTTTGCCAAGGCCCTTCATCAACTCTGGAATCTTCTTACCGCCAAAGAGCAGTAACACCAACAATACAAGCACTATAATCTCCGCAGTGCCAATTCGTAACAATACCATAGTTTCTATAATAAGTTGTTATAAAAAAGAAAGTGCAAAGATAAAAAAAGTATTCAAAAAAAAATTGATCACAATCGGCCCAATTGCCGCACCGCTTCCCATAGCACAATGCCTGTGGCGATAGTCACATTCATGGAATGCTTTGTGCCGAACTGGGGTATCTCCACAGCCAGATCGCAGAAAGGCAGTGCATCGTCAGAGACACCAAAAACCTCATTGCCCATCACCAGGGCGACCTTCTCGTATGAACAAAAATCGATGGTTTGCAACATCTTGGAAGCATCTGTCTGCTCCACGGCCATGACGACATAGCCCTCTTCTTTGAGCTTTTTCAAGGCCGTGACCGTATCTTCCACATACGACCATGTCACGCTGTCGGTGGCTCCAAGGGCCGTCTTGCTGATTTCCTTTTGGGGTGGGCGGGCTGTGATGCCGCACAGCCACAGGTGTGAGACGTTCAGTGCATCGCAGGTACGGAACACCGACCCCACATTGTTCATGCTCCTGATATTGTCGAGCACCACCACTATGGGAAATTTGGCTTGCAGTCTAAACTGCTCGGGAGTTACTCGATGCAACTCCTCCATAGATAATTTTTTCATAGTCTGATGTTAGTAAGGGTACTCTTCGGTAAAATTAGGATTGTCATTGCCATCAAGAATAGCAGCGGGCGCAGCTGCCATGGGGATATCATCGTTAATGGAGGACTCTACAACGTCAAAGTTGGTATTGGGGCGAATACCCACCATGGTGGACATGGCCGACAATGCATCCAGCGGCGACATTTCGCCCCCGTCCTCGCTACCATCAAAGTAGCCATCGTCCACATCGGCGAACTTCGTGTATTGGGCATGGAAGCGCACACGCACTGGACCAGTGCTGCCATGACGGTTTTTCTCAAAGATGATGTCTGCCAATCCCTGGGCTGGCGTATTGTCCTCAAAGGTGTCCAAGTGGTAATACTCAGGACGATAAATAAAGAGTACCATATCAGCATCTTGCTCAATAGCGCCCGATTCACGTAGGTCGGAAAGTTTCGGACGGTTGGAGTTGGCACGGTTCTCAGTCTGTCGGCTCAACTGTGACAAAGCAATGACTGGCACGTTGAGGTCCTTGGCCAAGGCCTTCAACGAACGGGAAATATAGGCAATTTCCTGCTCCCGGTTGCCCCCTTTGTTGGAATCAGCCCCCACAGTCATCAACTGAAGGTAGTCCACAATAACCATCTGGATATCATATTGATGCTTGAGCCTACGGCACTTGGCTCGCAAGTCAAAGATGGAGAGCGACGGTGTGTCATCCACAATCAGATTCGAAGTCTCCAACTTGCCAATGCTATCCATCAGCTTCACCCATTCGTCATCCGACAAATCGCCCTTGGTAATCTTTTCCGCATTGATGCCCGACTCCAAAGAGAAGAGACGCTGCGCCAACTGAGTGGAGGACATTTCCAAGGAGAAGAAGGCCACAGGCTTGTCATACTGAATGGCGGCATTACGCGCCACCGACAGTACAAAGGAGGTCTTTCCCATACCAGGACGCGCAGCCAGAATGATAAGGTCGGTACGTTGCCACCCACCCGTCTTCTGATCGATGGCCCGAATGCCGGAAGGGACTCCATGAAGATCTGAATCGGCATTACGCAATTCGCTGAGTTCCTTCAAAGTGGACTGTACTATCTGATGTAACGGTTTACTATCTCTTTTAAAGTTTTGCTCAATAATATTGAAGATACGGGTTTCGGCAATATCTAACAGATCAAGCACATCATTTGATTCGTCGTAGGCATCCTCTATGATTGTACTGCAGTTTTTGATGAGCTCGCGGAGCACATACTTCTCCATCACTATGCGCGCATGGTATTGTATGTTGGCCGAGGAAGTGACACGGTTGGTCAAGGTTGCCAGGTAGGCAGGTCCACCCACCACATCCAGCAATTTGTCTTTGCGCAACTGGTTGGTAACGGAGAGCAGGTCGATAGGCTGTTCCGCACGATAAAGCTCTTCTATGGCTTTGAAGATGTGCTGGTGGGCCTCCTTATAGAACATCTGATGCGTAATGTTTCCCAAAACAACGCTAACAGACTCTGTATCAATCATCAAACCACCCAAAACTGCTTCTTCAAATTCCAATGCCTGGGGTGTAAGTTTACCGGTTGTTCCCATCAAATTCTCCACTCGGTTATAGGAGAAGCTCTTCTGTTGTCTCGTCTCGCTGGCTCGTTCCTTTTCCATGTATCTAAAATAATGATTTATAGGTAAAAAAATTACAAGTAAATGCCTTCATGGCAGGATGCAAATATACTTTTTTTAAAATATCCTGACTATCTTAATTTAATTTTTTGTCCTAATGACAAGATGCTTTCCTCCTTGATATGATTGATCTTGCACAACTTAGCGACGGTAGTATGATATTTTTTGGCAATGGAGTATAGGGTATCGCCCTTTTTGACCACATGTACCGCCGGGGTGCGGGCAGGTGTGGTGCTTTGGGCTGTCGTCGCGGGTGTCGAGACGGTCGCTTGGGCACCGGATGCCGTGTCCGCGCTGGTGCCCGTCACCTTGGGTTCATCCTTGCGGCCCATGCTTACCACCGTAATCTTATTGGCCGCCCTGTCAATATTCTGGTATGCGGCCCCCATATCGGCGACCGTAATAGAGATGGAAGTGTTAAGGGTACGTTTTTTCTCGTTCTTGGTGTGGGCAAGCAACCAGCGATAGGTGTCCGGCAGATAGAACATCTTAGCCAGCTGAGAGTGGTTTACGCCCTTGAAGCGGTCGAAGCGCAACAGTTTGGTAGGTCCGCATGCTTTCATGGCGGCCACAATCTTCTCCGACTGACTGATGGGGACGTCTTTGTCGGCCGTGCCGTGTATAATCCACAACGGCAGTTTGTTAAGCCCGCAGAAGTCTTTTCGCGAGCTGCCTCCGCAAAGGGCCATGGCCGCAGAGAATTTCTCGGGATAGGTGGCCGCCACCTCAAAAGTGCCGTATCCCCCAAGGCTCATCCCCACCAAGGAAATGCGATTAGTATCCATTGCATAGTGTTCTTGCACATACTCTATCACATCCATCACCTTCTTGGCGTTCCATGGGCCGCCAGGGTTTTGTGGCGCAATAATGAGCGCATTGATGTCGCGACCCATAGAGATGGCATCCAGACAGCCATACTTGCGTACCCGGTTCAAGTCGGATCCGCAAAGACTGTGCCCATGCAGAAACACAATCACCGGCATGGTGTCCTGTCCCATCTCGTAGGTGTCGGGCACGGAAACCCAAAAATTATAGCCGTTAGCCACCACACCACGATAGGCGTAAAAAGTATATGAGCTCTGCGAAAAGAGCGCAAAAGGTATCATCACGAACAATGTCGTCCAAATTTTTCTCATAACAAATATAAGATGTGACGCCGCAATAGCAAACTACTCTTCCGGCATGTCAGTGTTAAACAAATTCTTTATCATCCGGGCATTTACACCCTCCGTATATATTTCCTCGTCGGGAGCAGGCTTCAACTTGACGATAATGGCGTCGTTTTCACCGTCCTTCACGTCTTCATAGCCAACAATAGCCTCGTTAGAAGCAATAATACTGGGGGATATTCTGGTAAATACAATAAAGTCGGCCCACGCCTCCACATCGTCAATGGTTTCATCAATCATCATCTTCTTGCCAGTGTGCAACACCACCATAGTGCTTTTCTCCGTGTACTTCATGAAATAGGACACCAACGATTGGTTAAGTTTCTGTCCCACCCCTTGACGATATAAGTATATATATTTCCGGGTCTCACTACCATTTTCATACTGAATGGTGGAGCGTATCTTGCCATTGGCATCGTAAAAATCCCAGTCGCCAACGCGGTGACCGTTGTGCAGGTTGCCGGTGGAAGAGATTTTCATTTTCGGATAATAGGCTGTGCTCTTTCCATTCTGATGCCCTTCGAGGTAGTGCTCCTCCAAGCACACGGATCCATCCTCGTAGTAAGTCTTATGCAAGCCGTTTAACTGATCATTCAGATAACTCTTCTCTTCCAGCAGCACACCTGTCTGGGCAGAGTAAATCTTCCACGTGCCTGTACGAAGGCCTTTCTGGTATTCCTCTTCGGCAATCAAAATTCCCTGATTGGAATAATACTGCCATGGACCATCCTTCAACTGGTCAACAAACATGCCTTGCGAAGCCGTCTTGCCATTTTCGTGATAGATCACCGTTTTCACCTTGTGCACACCCTCCATGAAGTCTGATTCGCTTTTCAAGGCACCATTGGCGTGATAGTAGCGGAAAGTACCGTATGGCACATCGTCTCGAAACTGTCCTTCGTAAGACAGTTTTCCTTTCTCATATTTTTTCCAGACTCCCTGTTTGCGCCCTGAAGCATCCCTTTTATTGAGATTGGCAGTGTCAACTTGTGCATACAAAGACACTGAGAACAAGGACATTATAAGTATCAACAGATTTTTCATAGCAATTTTGAAATAGGAAAACGCAAAAATAGAAAATTCTATTATATGCATCGCTTATTTTTTTAATCCAGAAAAAATGTTTATCTTTGCCGCTTCATTTAAAACAGATAAAGTTATGAAGTTTATCATCTCACGAAATGCATTATTCTACAACTTGAGCGCAATCAGCGGCGTTATAAGTTCCAATAACAGTCTTGCCATCCTTGACCACTTTCTGTTCACCATCAAGGACTCCAAGCTATTCCTGATGGCATCCGACATGGATACTACCATGACTTCGGTTATTGAGTTGGACAATGTGGAAGGGGAAGGTTGTGTGGCAGTGCCGTCCAAGATTTTGTTGGAAACACTGAAGCTCATTCCGGAGACGCCCATTGTATTTGCCATTGACCAGGAGAAGAACATCTTCAAGTTTCAGGCGGCCAATGGAGAGTACGATGCGCCATGCAAAAACGGCGACGAGTTTCCACGTCCCAAGGAGATTGAGAATGCCCAATATTTCGACATTCCAGCTTCGGTAATGCACCGGGCCATCAGCAAGACGCTCTTCGCCACGGGCTCCGATGAGTTGAGACCCACTATGATGGGTGTGTTCTGCGAACTGTCAGAAGAGGGCATCTCCTTTGTGGCTACTGATGCACACAAGTTGGTGCGCTATGTGAACAACACAATAAAGAATGACGAGTATGTATCCTTCATTCTGCCCAAAAAACCATTAAGCCACCTGAAAAGCATTCTCCCCGGTGTTACGGAAGATATCCATGTCACCTACTCAAAGGAGACGAATCACATCTGCTTTAATTTCAGTAATTTAACCCTGTATTCTTCCTTAAAGGAAGGTAAATACCCGAATTATGAAGCAGTCATACCGAAGGAAAACAACAATCAACTGACCATTTCCAGAGAGGAGTTCTTGAAGTCCATCCGCCGTGTGGGTATCTACTCCAATCAATCCACATATCAGATTCGTATCTCCATGGCAGAAGCACAGACCACCATCACGGGTGAGGACATGGACGAATCCAACAAAGCAGAGGAGAACATCGCATGCGAATATGTAGGAGAGCCCATGGAAATAGGCTTCAACTCCAAGTTCCTGAGTGAGATGCTGGGCAATATCGACACTGCGCAGGTGCGCATGGATCTGTCGGAGCCAAAGCGTGCCGCCCTATTGTTCCCTGTGGAAGAAGAAGATGTGCAACAGGAGAGTCTGCTGATGCTCCTCATGCCTGTCATGTTGAATTAGCCATACAGAAGGAATCTCGTTGTCGCTGCCATCCTTGGATGGGAGAGGAAAGTCCGGGCAACACAGAGCACCATACTTCCTAACGGGAAGGCATCGCAAGATGACAGACAGTGCCACAGAAATGATACCGCCGGCCGTGCCGGTAAGGGTGAAATCGCGAGGTAAGAGCTCACGCCGATGTTCAGTGATGACATTCGAGGGTAAACCTTATGGGTTGAAAGACCAAATAAACCGAGGCTTGAGGGCTGCTCGTCCGACTCGGAGGGTAGGTTGATGGAGATATGGGGTGACCCATATCCTAGATAAATGGCAACATAGTACAGAACCCGGCTTATAGGTTCCTTTTCTATAACGCAGTGTGGAAGCACACTGCGTTTTTGTGTCACCACCTCGGCGTGAATGAATTCGGGATGTGCTTCACCGACTCAATGCCTTGATCGATGATAACCGACACTATGTCGAAGCGCACCTCTTTGGCAATATTGTTCTTGAGCACATAGAGGTTGGCCGCCCGGATGATATTACGCTGTTTCTGCAACGTCACAAAGCTCTCGGGCTCGCCAAATAGCGCACTTTTCCGCGACTTCACTTCCACGAAGACTATATAATTGGCGTCTTCCATAATAAGGTCAACTTCCAGATGCCCTACCCTATAGTTTCTTTCCAACAACTGATACCCTTTCTGAAGGAGAGCCTCCATAGCCAAGCTTTCACCTTGACTTCCTTTTAACAAATTTTCGTTTTTCATTAGTTATATAGTAATGGATGATTTAACAATATGATCGCCAATAGCACATTCGAGGCAACGGCGTTCCTTGCAATAGAAATTGTACAATTCCATCAGGGCTTGCGAATCGGCAGCGTTTTGCTGAGAGAAAGCAGTATGAGAGAAACATCGTGTGAAGCGGTTGTCTTCAAATGGGAGTAGTTCCAACATTTCCAGCACAGTTTCCAAGCGGCCATCCTCACCCTTGAACCTGCAATAGGCAAAGAGCATCGGAACCAGCGTATTGATTAGCAAAAGGGCAACAGCCATCTCCCCGATAGCCACTGAATGCACAGCCGTTGTCTTGTTGAAATGGTAATGTGTGGACCAATAGGTATCGGCCGACACGGCCAACTTTGCGTGCCATTGCTGCAAGGAGTGATCATGTGTCAACTCTTCCCAAAGATCGGGAAAAGCATGCAGAATGCTGGCGAACTGGGAAATGCGGATGCATGGAAAGTTTTGGGGTCGCAGACGCAAGAGATTCCAATGATGCATACCAATGGGCGAGAGCTGGTATTTGTAGTGAAGGTAATCGTATTCTGCTTTCAACTGTGTGTAGAAATCATCGCCCTGTTCGACCTCCAGCATGCCCGCCTGCCCGAAGAGCAATGCCTGCAGTTGCAGATACGAGGCACTGTGGCGATACAATATTTTATATGGAAGACTCTTAGCCAAGAGCTCGAAGGCCGAAGCATTGGTCTTCATGCCAAAACTAACAGCCATCTGTCGGTAGAGTGCTTCCCGCCAGTCGCCTTTGCATTGCGCCACAACCGAACGAAGTTCCTGTTCTTTGCGCAACATCCGCTCCATCAACATGCTTGCCATCTGCGAGGAGCGCACCACTGGGCTGACCTCCGACAAGAAATCAGTGCAGGGCAGTAGTTCCAAGGCTCCCGTCAAGCGCTCGTACTGACTGTACATGCTCGAAGAGATTCGGGAACCCAATTCCAATGTCGGAAAACACTCACCAGGCTGACGCTCCACAGAAAGGTCATGCTCGTACACCACATGCAGCACAACCATCTTGTATTTCTCGTCCAAATGATGCTTGTGACGATACCAGTCTGAACTGCGCACATGAATCTCCACATCACCCGCCCATATGTAATCATTAATTCTGACGATAGCCTGCCTGAAATCCGGCCCCGCATCCCTGTTCCAGTACCCCGGAGAAATCACTTCCACCTGCTCCCCCGTGTCAATCTTCAAATCTTCTTTGGCAAACAACTGATATTGCCATACATACTGAATAAACGCCTCTTTCATGTCTCCATGCTTTTGAGACGCAAAAATAAATAATTATTTAATATTTTGTAAATGCAAAATAAATTATTTATCAACAATAGTGCTTAGCATCGACCAGAGGAGTCTGGTGGGAAGCCCCATTACATTATAGAAAGAGCCATGAATAGATTTGATGCCAACATAGCCGATCCATTCCTGCACGCCATAGGCGCCAGCCTTGTCAAGAGGAAGGTATTCTGAGACATAGTAGCGGATTTCTTCCTCAGTGAGGGGGGCAAAGTCCACATTGGTGGCGCGATAATCGGTCAGTACCTGCTTGGGGGTGGCAACCGTAAGTCCGCTATACACCGTGTGTGTATGTCCTGAGAGGGATTGCACCATGGCAAAGGCCTCCGCTTTGTCGCGGGGTTTGCCGATAATGCGCCCGTCTATCACCACAATAGTATCGCAGGCAATAAAGATGGTGTTGTCGGGATATTGGTTTCTGTCAATTCCTGTCAGCTTTAGCCGAGAGAGGTGTTGCACCACCTCTGCGGGCGACATGGAATCGTCGTATGTTTCATCCACATCGGTAGTAAGAATCTCGAAGGCGATGCCCATTCCCGCGAGTAATTCGCGGCGACGGGGCGATTTGGAAGCCAAGAAGATGCGATATTTTTTCAGTTCATCCAGTAGCATATATAATATATAAATGTATAAAAGATTATGTCAAAATTGCAAAAAGAGAGACGGCGGAAGACTATTTTTCCCTTATAGATACAGCAAAGCCTCCGCACGGGGCCATTCGCAGTTTCAGTACACTTTTGTTTGTCA
>CALDIA010000179.1 GCA_937901455.1 uncultured Bacteroidales bacterium
CCGACATGTTCTTGAGTCCGAAGATGCCCGTCAGATTGTCGTAGCGCCCGCCACCGGAGATGCTGCCCATGGCCACATCTACGGCCTTGACCTCAAAGATGGCCCCGGTGTAGTAGTTGAGCCCGCGCGCCAAGGTGATGTCCAACTCAACCGCCGCCCGCATAGGCATGTCAGCAGTATATGACAGCATTTTGCGCACTTCCTCAATGCCCTGCAAGCCAATCTCACTGTCTGCTAACAGCGTTGAGAGCATATCCAACTTGGCATGAGTGCCCATGCTGCTCATTTCAAAGATGGGGTCCAGCTTGTTGATGGCCTCGGTGCTGATGCCTCGTTCCACCATCTCACCGCACACACCCTCACGGCCAATTTTGTCGAGTTTGTCTAACGCTACACAGAAGTCAGTCATTTTCTCAGGTGCCCCAATCATCTCTGCCAAGCCGGAGAGTATCTTTCGGTTGTTAACCTTGATGACGACGCGGATGCCGAACTTGGCGAATATCTCATCGGTAATCTCTATCAACTCCGCTTCATTCAGCAAGGAAGTACTGCCGATGATGTCGGCATCGCATTGGTAAAACTCGCGGTAACGACCCTTCTGCGGACGGTCAGCCCGCCATACCGGCTGCATCTGATAGCGCTTGAAAGGGAAGGTGAGCTCGTTCTGATGCTGCACTACAAACCGCGCAAAGGGTACCGTTAGGTCGTAACGCAATCCCTTCTCGCAAATCTCTGTCGCCAACTTGTTTGACGACTTCTCCGTGTCGCTGAAATCCACCCCCTTGGTGAAGTCTCCAGAGTTGAGGATTTTGAAAATCAGCCGGTCGCCTTCCTCGCCATATTTGCCTAATAAAATGCTTAAATTTTCCATCGAGGGTGTCTCAATGGGAAGGTAGGCATGCTGGTGAAAAACAGAACGGATGGTGTCAAAGATGTAGTTGCGGCGCATCATCTCCATGGGAGTGAAGTCGCGTGTGCCTTTGGGAATAGATGGTTTTACAATGTTCATACGCTATAGTTGCTATTTAGAAAATATCTGCAAAAATAGCAAAATATTTTGGAATCTTATAATTCCTGATAAAAGCGAAGACTGCAATATACTTTCGCCAATCGCTGTCTTCGCTTTTACAACCCATAGGGAAGCAGGGATGCTCAATAGGTGATGTGTGTAATCTCTATGGATGGTTAACAATTATCTGACGTGTTTCGAGCAAACAGCCAACAGCAACACATCCATTTCCTCTGCTGGATTGCTCAAGGGTGACGACTATCTCACAATGGTCAGCGACCCGTTGTAGTTAACGGTCTTGGCTTTACCTTTGTAGTAGAAGCTGTAGTAATAGACGCCATCGCTCAAGCCGGTGCCGTCAAACACTTGCTCTCCTTGGCTAATCTGCCCGCCGCGAGCGTAGGTGTCGTAGTTTTTGGCTGCATACACCTGCTTGCCCCAGCGGTTATAGATGTAGAGTTTGTTGGTCCGGTATTCGTCGGGGTCCTCGGGATTAATGTTGGTGTTCAGATTCTCGATGGCGAACACATCGTTGATGCCATCACCATTGGGTGTGATGATGTTGGGGAAGATAAGGTCTTGCTCAATCACTACGGTGTGAGCGATCTCACTGGAACAGCCGTCAGCCGTCTCCACATGGAGCGTCACGATATAGTCGCCCCACTGCGAATAGGTGTGTGTTGGCGAGAAGGTGGTGCTGTCGAGAGTTCCGTCGCCGAATTCCCAGATGGTGGTGGCGGCGGCAGACTGCACGGAGTCGGCATAGTTGGTAAAGAGGACCTCTCCCCCGGTCTCGGCCATGAGCGAGATTTCCGGTGTCGCTTCAAAATCGGCCGTGGGCTGGTAGCTGGCCACGGCAAAAAGGGGCAGATAAAGCGAGTCGGCGCATCCATAGGGTGACGATATGTGCATGTACAGGGAGAAAGTGCCAGGGGTCTCGAAATCAAAGGTGGGATCCGCCTCTATGGAGGCATAGGCGAGCTGCCCGTTTTCATCGTAGAGATACCATTGGTAGTCGCAGGAATCGGGGGTGCTGTGGTTGGTGATGTGCAAGGAGTAGGGAATGCACCCTTGCGTCGGATCCGCTTCAAAGTCTATGTGGGGCAGTTCAACCGAATAGACGCGGATGGTGTCGCGCCCGTAGCATTGGTATTGCCCATTCGATGAGGTGCCGATGATGCTGACATCGTAGGTGCCGTCCACCAGAACCATGATGCTGCTGGTGGTGTCTCCCGTGTTCCAATGGATGGCGACATCCTGCGGCACGCTGCCTAAGGAAATCTCTGCCAAGTCGCCCTGACACAGGTAGATATCTTCCCCTAAGTCGGGGTGCATGCTCTCCACAATCTCCACATTCATCACCACGGCATCATCCACCCCATAGGGATTCACCACGATATGCTCCAAGGAATCGGAAGTGGTGAAGTTGACACCGTACCAGGAGAACGGCAGGTCGTAGGAACAGATGGCGGTGTCTTCAAAGTGACGTACCAGCACCTGTATGGTATCGGTGATGCCACAGTTGGTCAGCTGGAAGAAGGAGATGTCGTCCAGGCCGAAGTCGTTGCCGCCACCAGCCGTGTTCTGGTTGATGATGGAGATGGTTGCCTGGGTGTTGGCACCGCTGTTCCAGACAATATAGAACAACTCCCAAGTGTTGGTTTGTCCGTATGTGGAAGGGGCGGTGAAGACATTGCCGAGTTGCTGGCCGTTGTTGCTGAACTGTAGCTGTGCCCAAGGACTCATACATACGGAGGTGACCCAGGTGGAGAAGGCGTAGTCGGTATAGGGCGTCACGGTGATGGTTTGCGACCATACCACTGTGCCGGGCGATGTGGCCCCATTGATGATCATGTAGTTGCCATTCCCTGTGGTATGGTCGGTTGCCCCTTGGAAATTGGAATGGTAGTTTTGGGCATTGCTGCCCACATAGTAGGTAGCCTCGCCCCAGAGATTGGTGTTGAGGGTGTAGCTGCTGGTGAAGCCGGCAGAGCCCTGCTCAAAGTCGCCGTTGCCGATGAGGTTGATGCCCGTGTTATAGCCGGAGACATAGACGTACATCGACTGGTCGGGCGAGCAGACGGTCTGATTCCCCGTGGTGTTGGTAAGATAGGAGGCGGGAGCCCAAACATAGTAGTCGGCGCCCGACGTTGAGAGCGTGATGCTCTGCCCGGGATCAATGATGGTGTCATTGGGAACAACGATGGTGGGCTGCGGGGTGAGGCTCAGGTGTAGGGTGATGATGCTGTCGCAACCCGAGGGGGTAGGCGAGGTGCGCACAAAGGTCAAGTCAAGGCCGCTCATCAGACTGTCAGGGGGGAGGTTGAAGCCGTGCTCGGTATAGGCGTGGCCCTGACATCCAGACCCATAGACGTTCAAATAGACCGGCTCCCCCACCAGCAGGGTCATGATTACCAGGCTGTCGCTGCCATCGGAGGCGGTGAGCGTCACCGACTGCGTGCCGGCTTGGGTGAACAAGATGCCATTCCACGTATAGGGGAGTTGGTCGGCGCAGATGCCCGTCTCCAGGATAGTGGTGTCCCCCATGATGCGGTGCACATCGGCCAACGAAGCGGTGCTGTGGGTGATGGCACCTGCCACGGAAAAAAATCCCACAGTCGCCACCAGGACCAACAACAAGCGCAGACACAATATTGTTAAGTGCCCGCAGCCACCCTGACGGCCTGTGTCACGCGTGCCAAGAGATTTTATCCTACTTTGAGGAATTTCCAAATTATTCATGATCGGGTTTTGAATACACAAATGAAGACGGTGCAAATATACAATAAATTTTAATTGTCAGAAATAAAATAACAAAATGACAATAAGAATGATATGTTTTCCAAGAAACAGTTATTTGAATTCCTTTGTTATCCCAAAAGCGCACGGCTCAGGACTCATAGAACCGTGCGCTTGTCAGGACCTTTCTGCGTTTCCCGCAGATCGGTTTTAAGAATCCGCGAGGACGTGGTTCCTTTCCGATTACCGCTTCACAAAGTTCTTGGTCAC
Source organism: uncultured Bacteroidales bacterium (assembly GCA_937901455.1). Taxonomy (GTDB): domain Bacteria; phylum Bacteroidota; class Bacteroidia; order Bacteroidales; family WCHB1-69; genus F23-D06. The sequence continues at coordinate 4,019 of CALDIA010000179.1, forward strand.
CACGCCCTTGTTGGTCGTGACACGCACATAGTACATGCCGTTGGCCAAGTCGGCCACATTAATGGTGAACGTCGTGCTGCCATCGGCCGTGAGAGCCGTCAGCAACTGGCCATACACGTTGTAAACCTCTATAGCCGTGGCTTCATTGCCCATCTCACATGCCACATTAACCA